>JALSNT010000656.1 GCA_026986885.1 Desulfobulbaceae bacterium | reverse complement strand
CGTGGCAGGGCGGGTCACAACCCTCCTGACAGCAGGTTGTTAATCATTACGGCACACGCGACATGGTAAATCAAAATTTACCATGACCCCACCACTGACAACAGAAACTAATGAATCCGGAATTTATCATCCCAGCCGTGTTTGCCTCCATTGTTCTCTGTGCCTGGGCCATAGGAACGTATAACAGGTTTATTAAGTATAAAAATCGTATCGAGGAATCGTTAAACAGCATTGACGTCACCTTAAAGCGCCGGGCCAACCTTATCCCCAATCTGGTGCGTATCATTAAAGGATACAGCGACCATGAAGGCAGCATCTTTCAGGAAAAAACACGGCAGTTAGGTATGCTGTCCGACCCGGAACGAGTGGAGCAGGAACAGAAGATCGCGCGTAACCTGGGAGGGCTGATTGCCGTTGCCGAGGCCTATCCCGATCTCAAGGCAAGCACCAACTATCTGGAGCTGCAAAACAGCCTCAACCAGATTGAACGAGACATCCAGCAGGCAAGAAATCGTTACAATGGGTATATTGCCCGCTTCAATACCCTGGTTGATTCCTTTCCGGCCTCCCTGCTGGCGCGTCGATTCCATTTTCAAAAAATGGAATATCTGGCCCTGGAACTGGCAACACAGCGCGAGATGCCCGATGTCACCTTTGCCACCGACAAACAAAAAAACAATGACTGAGAAGAATCATCCGCTACCCGGCACTCCGGGCAACGTGATACAGATTTTCCGTCCCCTTATATCGCAACCGGACGGTACCAGATGTCTCCTGTTATCCATTTTTCTTCTTTGTTGTATACTCCTTGCCGGTGGTTGTTCCCGAACATATTATGCGGCCATGGAAAAAGTGGGCGTCCATAAACGTGACATTCTTGTTGATCGGATTGAAGGTGCCAGAGATTCCCAGACCGCCGCCCAAAAGCAGTTTAAATCGGCGCTGGCACAGTTTGATTCGGTTATCAAATTAAAAAATACCGATCTGAAACAGGCCTATGAAAAACTAAACAGGGAATACCAGGGCTGTCGTAAGGCGGCCGAAAAGGTTTCCAATCGTATCGACAAGGTGGAGGATGTCTCGGAAGCGCTTTTTGATGAATGGAAAAATGAGCTTGATCTCTACGAAAACAAAGAATTGCAACGGGCCAGCAAGCACCAGTTCCGGACAACCAGACGACAATACCAGGAAATGCTCAAATCCATGCGCAGCGCCGAGGCGAGCATGGAGCCTGTGCTCAGAACTTTCAGGGATAATGTTCTTTTTCTTAAACATAATCTCAACGCCCAGGCCATCGGTTCCCTGCAGCCCGAATTCACCTCTCTTAAAAAAGATATCGATACCCTCATCCGGAAGATGAATGCGGCCATCGGTAAATCCAATGCGTTTATTGCCGGAATGGGAAGCTGATCTGCATTTCCCGTATTTACCAGAAGAACAACCACTCAACAGACATCAAAACAAAATTTTTCCAGTAAGGAGGTAATCATGGCTGGTTTTATGGACATTCTTGGATCAATGATGCAACAGGGCATGTCACAATCAACAGGGACACGCATGGCAAATGCACTCGGTGCCGGGAGCTCAGGAGGTTCTCTGACCGATATCCTGGGCGGCCTGGCAGGAGCGCTTGGGGGAGGCCAACAGACCGCAGCTGCACCGCAGGCCGGGCTTGGTGGTCTGGGTAATCTTGGCGGGGTCGTCGGCGAGGTACTTGGCAGCCTCGGCAACAACAAGGCGGCGCTTGGAGGTCTCGGGGCATTGGCAGGCGCCCTTCTCGGCGGCGGGAGAAGTTCTGCCCGGGGCGCCATCGGCGGCGGCGGCCTTGCCATGCTGGCCTCTCTTGCCATTGCCGCCTTACGCAAGGCGGGCCAGCCCCCCGCGTCCACTCCCCGCGCCCTGCTTGAACCACAGACGGCCGAAGATCAACAGGCACTGGAACAAGATGCTGAAATCATCGTTAAGGCCATGATCAATGCCGCCAAGGCCGACGGTCGAATTGATGATACGGAAATTCAAAAAATCATCGGCAAGTTACAGGAAGATGGTCTGTCGGAAGAAGAAAAAGAATTCTTCATGACGGAAGCAAACAAACCCATGGATATTGATGCGGTTATTGCCTCTGCCGGCGGCCAACCGGAAATGGCGGCGCAAATTTATTCGGCATCACTGCTGGCCATAGAAGTTGATACCCCTGCAGAACAGCAGTACATGCAGCAACTGGCGCAGGGACTTGGCCTGGATCCGCAGGTAACAAATCACATACATCAATTTTTCGGCGTACAATAAACCGGCTCGATCCGGACGGGAGAAAACGGGTCGGCAAAATTGTATCGCATACCAGGCAGGACCGGAAGAAAAAAGAAAAAACAATCCGCTCATGCTGGTCTATCTGAATCAGGAGGCCCGGACATGCATGAATTATATCTTACCGGACACCAACCAAGGAGATAAAGATGGGACTTTTAAGCTTTGCAAAAAATATCGGCAAAAAACTCTTTCATAGAGAAGAAGAGGCATCGGAAAAAATAGCCGCCTATATTGAAGAGGATAATCCGGGGATCAGTAAGCTGACGGTAACCGTTGCCGATGGCGTCGCCTCCCTCAGCGGCGAGGCCCAAAGCCGGGAAGCGTTGGAAAAAGCCGTCCTGATGGCAGGTAATGTCGACGGGATCAGTGAAGTAAAATATGATGCCGTTGCCGCGCCGGCGGCCGCAGTTAAGGTCGAATACTACGAAATAGTCTCGGGAGACACCCTGTCTGCAATCGCAAAAAAATATTATGGTAAAGGATCCGCCTATATGCGAATTTTCGAGGCAAATAAAGAGGTCATTAAGGATCCCGACAAAATTTATGTTGGGCAGAAAATCCGTATACCCCTTGACTGATAACCAGCACCCTTAACCACTCCACAAGAGGCCTGCATATGACGACCAAAACAGATTTTACCAATGAAGAATGGACCCACCTGCTTCAGGCGCCGACAGCAGCGGGCATGTACATCATGATGGCTGATCCGAATTTCGTTGTCGGCAGCATGAAGGAAGCGTTTGCCGTATCATCGGGCATTATCAGTAAAGAAAAAGAGAGCAATACTGAATTACTGACTTCCCTGCTCTCAGATTTCAAAGAAATGAAAATGGTCAAACAGGCCCGTCTCAAATTTGAGGAGAAAAATGTAGAGGGCATGCAGCAAACAGCACGAAATGCACTTAAAGCGGTTGTGCAGCTGCTCGCGGACAAGGCAACCCCGGAAGAATCTCTGGAGATGAGGAACTGGCTCTATGACCTGGGAGTACGAACGGCAGAAGCAGCAAAAGAAGGTGGGTTCCTGGGCTTTGGCGGAACGCGGGTAAGTGAAAAGGAAAAAGCGGCATTACAGGAATTATCCGCCTTACTGCAAATATCACCCTGAAGCGATAGCGACAGAAAAACAGCCATAAATTTAAAATACCAACATACGTCATCAGACTCGACAATACTGCTGCCCCCAAGGGGATGTTCCATATATGGGACATCCCCTTTATTCAGCCCGCCTATTCTATTGTTTTTCCTGTTTCATCCGTTCCTCTTCCCTGCGCAACCGATCACGATGGGCCTTTAATTCAAGATATTCCTGTTCCGCCTTTTTCAGGTGTTCATCCTGACGCGCCTTGATCTCTTGTACCTTTTGATCAATTTTTTGCTTTTTAATCTTCATGCCCTCTGCGCCAAACAGGGTATTTGCCAGATAGGTAAAGGAGAAACGCATAAGCTCTATATCGTCATTTCGTATCTTTTCTACGGTTTCCTCATCGACCTCATAGGTATCAAGAAAAGAACTCTCAAATATAAAGCGGCGAAAACTATCCAGGTCGGTCGATGCCATAAAAAACATCCGCTTGGCTGCCTCCGACAGGCTTGCCTGATAGCCGAACGATTTACGCCGCATAACCAGACGCAGCCATTCCTTATTAAATTCATCCCGTTCATCAACCTCCTGATCCACCCGCCATTCACGGATGGTCCAGCGTTTAGGCTCTTCAAATCCCTTGCAATGCGGCTCTTTAACAAGAAAGAAAAATTTTTCCTCCTTGGCCTCATTGGTGCCCCCTTCGTGGAAATCAGCCATGCCGATCGGATAATAACGACAGGCCGTGGGCCGGTCGCTGTACACCGTACAGCCGTCAGGGGTAACAAAAGGACAGGCCTTTTTTTCCCCGGTCAGTTTGATTTGAACTCCGGGCATATCTGTTTTTTCCAGAAAAACCGGTTGCGTATATTTGGTGATGAATTCATGGGCAGGAATCTCGAGACGACGGGATAAGATAAGAATATCATAGGGTGTAAGCACTATTTTAATATTATGACAGCAGGCGGTAAAACAGGGCACGCCGGGATGGCATTCAAACTTAAGCGCTGAATCCAAAGTCAGCTTTTCCGGCTGGATATGCGATGGATTCTTATCGGTATTTTTTATAAAATCAGCTTTTTCTTGACGTTGTTCCTCACTCATTACATTCCACCTCTCCCCGGCACGGGGTATAGAGTAATTATCGTTTATATTTTTCAGGTATCTCGTCCTGCACAAATGCAACGGCAAATGATGCATTTTTCCGCACATAAATTTTATATATTACCATCACTGGGTCCCCTGTCAAACCCAAAGAGATAGAATATTTTTTTATCCAGGCACAGATAGCGCAATCGAGCGACTTATTTATCAGGCCATCACCATTGGTATCCTTGCCCGGCGACAAAAAGCCAACTTGCTATTTCAATAAAAAATGCCTATACATTATCATGGCTGATAAGTTGACGCCGCGATAAACATCGCAATTAAAAAAAGGTCAAGAACCGGCAGCAGCTTTTGCCAGTAAGTAACAGGTTTATGGTTATTCTTACGCATATTTATTGAGGTATCTGGTACTGAGCACCTGGGAGTTCATGGTTCATGACGGCGCCCAACCGGCGGTAACGGCGGCGTATACAAACCTCTTTTTTTCACAATCTCTTATATGCAGGATATTAACAGCACGCCGTCTACAGTATACAGAATTGTATACAAAATTCTCGGCTTAGAAAAATTATGAAAAAAATATTCACCCCAACGATAGATTTCAGCAAAGTCGACACCTTGATATATCACCTCCCCGATGGCCCGACCTTATCGGTAAACATGAATAATATTGAAGAGGTATTTGATCTGGAAATGGAAATGGGCGAGGTCTGTGATACTTCGGAAATTGACGGCGTCATCCATTTTTTCCCCAGGGGTAATGCATAATTGCGGAAAATGCCGCAACCGTTTACCATCGATTTTACCAACGATGGACATATCCATACCAGTCTGTGCAGACATGCCGTCGGAGAAATGAGTGAGTATGTTGAGGCGGCCCTCAACAAAGGACTGGCAGGTATTACCTTCCTTGAACATATTGAGGTTAATATACATGGTAAACAGCGAACCTGGCTTGCAGAAGATGATATTGATACATACTTTCACCATGGCAACCTGCTGAAAAAAAAATACCAGGGATGCCTGGAAATTCAGCTTGGCGCAGAGTTGGGCTATTCCCCTGACGGTGTGTCGGCTTTAAAGCGGATTATTGACGGATATCCATGGGAAAATATTGGTCTCTCCTACCATTTCCTTCCACACAACGACCAGCATGTCAACATGATGAGTCGTGATAAGGTACAACTAACCATACTTGAAGAAATTGGGTTCTCGGAAGTCGCAACGAAATATTTTACCGGCCTCCTGCAGGCGCTTGACCACATTTCCTGTGACAAGATATGCCATCTTGATGCCGTCCTGCGGCACGCCCCCACGTTCCAACTCAGCCGGCGGCATTATCTCCTGATCGACCGTATTCTCACCCGTATGCAGGAAAAAGGAACGGCTCTGGAGATAAATACCTCGGGATTCAGTCTCAGAAATCATCCCTTCCCCTGTGCGCCAATCCTGAAAAAAGCCATGGATCTTGGTCTGCCGCTGGTCATTGGCT
>JALSNT010000655.1 GCA_026986885.1 Desulfobulbaceae bacterium | reverse complement strand
GGAACGGATGTCTCCGGCATTGCGGCAGGCGGTTGCCGTCACCCTTGGGGCAGCACTTTTCTTTGTGTTGACCATCGGTCAGTTGTTCAACTGGATGACGATGAACGATTACAGGCAGGTGGAGCAGTTGCAGGCGGTTTCCCGGTCCCTTGGTGCGGTCAATATCAATCTGCGCGCGAAAAAGGCGGGATTCATGGCGCCCAAACATATCGAAGCGGTGGCCGCAGTACGTCTTGGTCTGCATGCTCCGACTTCCGGTCAGGTTCATCGTCTCTGATAATGGGGCATGTATAAACCTCAATTCCGGCAAAAAAAGCGTAGAAAGTCCCGGCTGATTAGAGCAGGTATTCTCTTTATCGGTTTTTGTAGTTTGCTGGCGGCAGCCGGCGGAGTTCTGTATCGATTACCCGTCACCCTCCAGGATATCAGCAGAATTATTCAGGTTGCCGCCGGCAAATCTTCTCTGCAGCCGGTACGGAAAACGGCCATTGAAAAATGGTTGCGTGGTACAATCTATGATCGGAATTTTAAAGAGATGGCAGTCTCGTATCCGATATTTTCCCTCTACATTCATCCTGCCAAAAATAACAATTACCGGCAGACGGTCGCTCAGCTTGCTTCTCTTCTTAAGATTTCCACAAAAAAGCTGGAACAGCGCTTTAAGGCTCCTGAGCGTGTGGTAATGCTGGCCGATGATCTGGACAGTCGTCAGATAGCTGCCGTCAAACAGCTGCACCTTGAGGGGGTATTCTGGAAGAGAAATGTGGTTCGGTATTATCCGGAAAATGAAGCGGCGGCAAATGTCATAGGTTATACCGGCAACGGGGTCGGCCTTTCCGGGATAGAACGCCAGTATGACGTTGCCCTGCAGACCCGGGGCTACCAACCGGCGGAGCTGCCGGAAGTGGATTTTGCCGGTAACAAGGTGCTTGGCAGAAAGGGCACGGACCTGATACTGACCCTGGATCTGCAGTTACAGAAAAAAACAGATGCCCGTCTGCGGGAACTGTTGCGCAGCCGGGGCGAAGAGCGAGGTATGGCTCTTTTGCTTGATCCGGCATCCGGAAGCGTGCTGGCCGCGTCGATTCAACCGTCCTTTAATCCGAATTATTTCTGGCAGACAGGGGCTGCCGGCAGCCATGACAGAATTTTTCAACAACTTTTCCCGCTCGGCTGTCTGCGTCCTCTCCTGGCCAGGGTTGCGGCTATTGTTGCCCAGGGTGAAAATGATACGCCCCTGCTGCCGGAGACCATTGCCGCCCGTAATTTCGGATTAAGCCGGGAACAGTACGATAAAATTATCCGTTCTCTGCAGATTGCCGCGCCGGTGATTGACCGCCTGACTCCGGCTGCAGACGATAAACCTGCTGTTGTAAACGGCAGCCAGCCATATTTAAGTCTTATGCAGATTGGCGTTGGTCTGGCCTCTTTCATGAACGGCGGCTGGCGACATGCGCCGGTTTTTCTTGATTCCGTTTACGATGTGGAGAAAGGGCGGCAATTTTTTCTCAAAAAGTCGGCGGGCAACAGTGTCCATATCTTGTCACCCACCATGAGTGTACGTATTCGTCGAGACCTGGCTGCCCGTTTTTCAGGCTCAAAAAAGCATAAGAGTCTGGTCTTTTCCGCAAAGGATACACATCTTGAGCCGGCAGGGTCTTTCAGCCGATATGTCCGGCAACAGCTTTTTGTCGGCATGATTCCTGAAAATAAGCCTGAACTGCTCCTGGTTATGGCCGTTGAAGGGGGCCGGTTGGGGCCGCTGGTTAAGCAAAAGAAACAAACATCCATGACCAGGATCGGCAGGGTTCTTTTGTCCGCTTTGTACGCGACCCGTGCATCGGAACAGGTTGCCGTGTACCCCGGACGCAAAAATGAGGAAAATTTTGCGCGTTTTCTTATCCGCCGTCGTATGGAATATTTACCTTTGGCCGTTACCGACCGATCTGATTTTCCGGAAATGCCCCGCTTGCTCGGGATGAGCTTGAGAAAGGGTCTGCAGCAGCTAAATGGCCGCAGGCTTCGCATCATGATTGAGGGGACAGGAAAAATTATTGCCCAGACACCCGCTCCCGGCGTACGGCTTAAAGGTGTTACCTCATGCAGTCTTCGTCTGCAACCAGAGATATAGCCGCCCATGCAGCTCGTCGAATTAGCCGGTATATTGGGAACCTCTCCCCTGGGATCGCTGTCACAGGATGCCGGGATCGGATTGATAACCTCTGATTCACGGCAGGCCGGACCGGGAACAGTGTTTGTCGCACTTGCCGGTGCGGTGCGTGACGGTCATGATTATATCGCTGCAGCGATAGACAGGGGATGCCTGGCCGTGGTGGCGGAAAGATGCCCGGAACCATTTACGGAAATACCGTGTTTTCAGGTTGCGGATACCCATCAGGCCCTTGGCGAGTTAACCGCTGCTTTTTATGACCGACCTGCGGACAAAATGCGGATGATTGCCCTGACAGGAACCAACGGCAAGACAACTACCTCCTGGCTGCTCGAGGGTATACTTAAAAAGACAGGCTGCCGCGTCGGGGTGATCGGTACGGTTAATTATCGTTATGAGAGCGGCGATGGTCGGGTAATTGTCCGGTCTGCACCGTTGACCACCCCTGATCCGGTAGTCTTACAGGGGTTGCTGCGTGAGATGGCGGATGCCGGAGTCACCCATGTGATTGTCGAGGCATCATCCCATGCCCTGGCGCAGAAAAGGTTGGCCGGGATTCATTTTGATGTCGCTGTTTTTACTAATCTGAGCCGGGATCATCTGGATTATCACCGGGACATGGAAGAGTATTTTACCACCAAAAAGAAACTTTTTATCGACTATATGAAACCATCAGGCAGCGCTGTAGTCGTGACCGGTATCGCAGAAGAAGATGATTACGGCCGGAGATTGGCCGATGATCTTGCCGATGGGGACCTCATTACCGTCGGCTTTGATGAGAAATGCAGCCTGCGGGCCGTTGCTTGCAGGCAGAGCCTGCAGGGGGTGGGCATGGTTATACAGTCGCTTGCCGGCCGATACGAGATAAACTCTGCTTTGACCGGACGCTATAACATGCTCAATATGCTGGCGGCAGCCGGAGCCGCAACCGCCCTGTCGGTGCCGAAAGAACAGATACGAGCCGGTCTGGTCGCCGTTGATCGGGTACCGGGAAGGCTTGAGCGCATTATTCCACCCGGATTGCCGGAAAAGGATGCTCCTGTGGTTTTTGTCGATTATGCCCATACTCCGGCCGGTCTTGAAAATGTCCTTACCACCCTGAAAGATCTGACCGACGGCAGGTTGATCTGCGTTTTCGGCTGTGGTGGTGACAGAGATACGGGAAAACGTGCCTTGATGGGGGAAGTGGCCGGAGCGATTGCCGATGTGGTCCTGCTGACATCGGATAATCCGAGAACCGAAAATCCACTGGATATAATCGCCCAGGCAGTCCCCGGTCTTCAACGAACGAAACTGGAGGAGCGCCGGATCGAGGAGTTGTTTGCATCCAATAATCCGCAAACAGGTTTCATGACGGTCGAGGACAGAGCAACTGCCATAAGACAGGCCTGTGCCCTGGCCACTCCTGATGATGTCATCCTCATTGCCGGTAAGGGACATGAACAGTATCAGATTGTGGGCAGGGAAAAGAGCTATTTTGATGATCGGATGCAGGTAAAAAATGGTTTAACCGCCTGGACGATTCCCCATCTTGTGCGGGCGACCGGTGGGGAATGGAGAAGTAATGGCTCCGGCCCGATATCCCTGTACGGTAAAATATCCACGGATACCAGGACATTGCAGCCAGGAGACGTCTTTGTTGCCCTGAAGGGGGAAAATTTTGACGGCCATGCCTTTATTCAGCAGGCCATTGCCGCCGGCGCCGGCGCCCTTATCGTCGAAGAACTTGCTGAAATAGACGCACCCGGCCTGCCGGTTATCAGGGTTGGCGATACCCTGCGGGCCCTTGGTGACCTGGCGGCTTATCGGCGGCGATTGTTCGGAAGTTCGGTCAAGGTGATCGCGCTAACCGGAAGCTCGGGCAAGACGACGATCAAAGAGATGATGGCTGCAATCTGTAACCGCTTTTATGCGACTTCCGGCATTGCTCCCTCCGCAGTGTTGAAAACCAGAGGGAATTTTAACAATTTGATCGGCCTGCCGCTTACCCTGCTGGAACTCGGAGCTGAGCATGAGGTGGCAATCCTGGAAATGGGGATGAACCGGCCCGGTGAAATCGCCCGGCTGACCGAGATTGCCGGCCCGGATATCGGTTGTATTAACAATGTTCAGGCAGCGCATCTGCAGGGGCTTGGCGACATTAACGGGGTGGCTGCCGCCAAAGGAGAGCTTTTTGCCGGCCTGAGTGGAGATGCCGTTTTTGTGGTCAATGATGATGATCCACTGGTGGTCAGGCAGTATCGCAAGTATGGCGGCCGTAAAGTGGGATTTGCCGTCACCGGGGCAGGCAGACGACGCAGGCCCGTGATCAGAATTACCCGTATTGTCGGGCTTGGCGAGCAGGGAAGTCGGATTACCCTGCAGGTGGGAGACTGGAAGAAGCGATTTATTTTGTCGGCTCCGGGAATGCATAATGTCGCCAACGCAGCAGCTGCGGCGGCCATGGCCCATGCTGCGGGGATCGACGGCGAGAGCATTGCCGCCGGCCTTGCCGGTTTCAGTAATATTGATAAACGGATGGAGTTCGCCCGGGTACCGGGAGGATTACGGGTTATCAACGACAGTTATAACGCCAATCCATCATCCATGGATGCCGCCCTCAGGACAATGGCGACGTTCAGCCCGGATAGTCGGCGCATTGCCGCCCTTGGCGACATGCTCGAATTAGGGGATGAAGCCTGTGCCTGCCATCGCCGGATAGGACGCCTGGCAGCCGAGCTTGGCTACGATCTGTTAGCGGTGACGGGAGATTACCGTCAGGAAGTCGTTGCCGGTGCAAGAGAAGCAGGCATGGCCAAAGAGCAGGTGATGGGTTTCATCGATACCGTTGCCATGGCCGACTGGTTATATCATCTGATGATCAGCGGTCGTCTGGGAGAGGAAGACTGGCTGCTTATCAAGGGTTCACGCGGGATGCGGATGGAGAGATTGCTTGATGAGCTGCAGAATCGTTTTGATCCTTCCAGGAACAGGGGCTAAAGGATGCTGTATCAGTTTCTCTATCCCCTGCATACGCAGTTCGGCTGGCTGAACGTGTTTCGTTATATCACTTTCCGCTCCATTGGGGCGGCGGTGACGGCGTTTTTAATTCTCTGGTGTTTCGGTCCCATGTTTATCCGTTTGTTGAAACGATTTCAGATTGGTCAGGTTGTTCGCAGCGACGGACCGGAGTCCCATCTCAGCAAACAGGGTGTGCCGACAATGGGCGGGGTTTTGATCCTGATCGGTATTGTCATCTCAACCCTGTTCTGGGCGGATCTTTCCAACGGGCTGGTCTGGCTGCTGCTCGGTGTCACTCTTTTTTTCGGTGGTATCGGCGCCATGGATGATCTGAAAAAGATTACCAGGGGCAACAGCCGCGGCGTTTCGGCACGGGGAAAACTGTTATTACAGGTTGCCGGTGCATCGCTGGTGGGTTTTTACCTCCTCCTACACCCCGAATATGACGGCAATCTGGCCATCCCGTTTTTTAAGAGTTTTCATCCGGATCTGGGTTGGTGGTATGTCCCCTTTGCGGTCATTGTTATTGTCGGCGCCTCCAATGCCGTCAACCTCACCGACGGTCTGGACGGCCTTGCCGCCGGGCCGGTTATGATAAGCGGCGCCGTGTATTTAATTTTTTCCTATGCCGCCGGTAATGCTATTATTGCCAGGTACCTGCAGATTCCCTTTGTCCCCGGGGCCGGTGAAGTGGCGGTATTCTGCGGAACCCTGGTAGGTGCCTGTCTGGGGTTTCTCTGGTTTAACGCCTATCCTGCGGAAATATTCATGGGTGATGTGGGATCGCTGGCCCTCGGCGGCATGCTGGGCGCGGTATCCATTATTACCAAAC
>JALSNT010000654.1 GCA_026986885.1 Desulfobulbaceae bacterium | reverse complement strand
AAGCCACCCACATTCCAATGCCACCGAGAATTTCCTCATCCCGACCAAGTTCTCCCTTACCCCGGGTAATCACTGTCCCGTTCTTGGCCCTGGCCCCTTCCGCCACCACCACAATGGAATAGCGCTTATCATGGAGATCATTATCATTAATTTTACTGCATACAGACTCCATAGCAAAGGGTATTTCCGGGATGAGGATAACATCGGCCTCACCGGCAAGCCCCGAATACAGAGCTATCCAGCCTGACTCCCGCCCCATGACCTCAACTACCATTACCCGGTCATGTGATTTTGCCGTGGAATGGAGCTTGTCCAGGGCATCGGTGGCAGTGGCAACCGCGGTATCAAAACCAAATGTCCTGTCCGTGGCCTCAAGATCATTATCAATGGTTTTGGGTACCCCGACCACCGGCATGCCGATTTCGGCAAACCGATGCGCGATTTCCATACTGCCGTCACCGCCGACGGCAATGTGACAGAAAAAACCCATTCGCTTAAAATTTTCCAGGATCTTGCCGGAAACATCGACGATGGTCGTCTCGCCGGCAAGATTGACCACCGGCATCCGAAAGGGATGCCCCTTGTTTGTCGAACCGATAATGGTGCCGCCTATGGAAGTTATCTCCCGAACATCTTTGGGCTGGAGGAGAACGAGTTCGTCCGGGTCAAGCAGTCCTTTATAGCCGGACAGACTGCCGTACACCTCCCATCCTTTACCGGCAGCGGAATTAACCACTGCAAAAATGACTGCGTTCAAGCCGGGCGCATCACCGCCGCCTGTTGAAATTACGATCTTACGCATGATTTTCCGTCCTGTACTGAGTAGATGTAAAACCTGAATTCAGGAAATAAAAAAAAATGTAAAATATATAAAAAAAGGAATGGCAATAAAAATTCTCGACCGCATTCTACCAATTACTATTTCCAATAGTAGATGTTACTTGCCTATTTATCAATGTTTTTCCCTATAATTTCACCGAAGCAGATACTATATCGCCGATAATCCCGTCCCCCGCACCTTCCACGGGCCACATTGTGGGTAGTAAGAAGGATAAAACGAGGTATTCCTCCATTGACAACTCGACAAATCTACCTTAATGTACAACTATACTGATTATGTTGCAGGAACGAGCATGCAGCCAATCGGTGTGGTACGGTAAAGCTATTTTCTTCCTTCAGTTCCGCAGAGAATTGAAACAAAAAAACAGCTTTTCCTTGCAGGTAACCCCTGAAAAATTCATTTCTCCATTGAAAGGGAAATGCCATACAATTTGATGATTTTACTTTTATTTGCTGGAAGGAGGACAACGTGTTTGAAGTAACAAGTTCCGCTGTGGAGAATTTAAAAACATATCTCTCACAGAACAATATCGACTCTGCGGTTCGCATTGCCCTTATGCAGGGCGGCTGAGCCGGCCCATCTCTGGGATTGGCTCTGGATGAGCCAAAAGAAAACGATAAAACTTTTGAAGAAGACAGCCTGACATTCCTGGTGGAAGAAGATCTCCTTACCTCTTGCGGAGCAATCAAGGTAGATTTTCTTGAAGCCGGTTACCGTTCGGGCTTTTCCATTACTTCCACCAACCCGGTCGGCGGTGGTGGTGGCTGCAGTTCCGGATCCTGCAGTTCCGGGTCCTGCGGCGGCTGATCATTTTTCCTCTGCTGAAACCAAAAAAGGTTCCTGCCGGTATGGCAGGAACCTTTTTTTGTCTCTACTACCTATTTTTTAAGAAAATCCTCTCCGTAACCCAATCCCCGACCCCTGAAAAATTTTCTATGTGTTTTTCCTTGCTGATTTTTCTGCCAAAATCTTGACACGGCGCCAACCATTCTTATCTTCTCTACTGACTAAAAAAAATACATTCCGTACATTGTTAACGGATATTAAAGGAGAGGAGATATGCAATTAGATAAATTTACGGTAAAATCACAAGAGGCTATTCAAACCGCCCACAATACCGCCCAGCAGTTCGGCAACCAGGAGATGCAACCGGAGCACCTGCTCAAGGCAATCCTGGAACAACCCGAAGGTGTTGTGGTTCCGGTACTGCAGAAAATGGGGATTGAGCCAAGTCACGTCTTAAGTGAGGTCAACCAGCTCATTGACAAGTTGCCCAAGGTTTCCGGCAGCGGGGCCGGACAGACATACATGTCCCAGGATTTCAAGAAAGTAATGGACGAGGCATTTAAAAAGGCCACCTCCATGCAGGATGATTACGTCAGCCAGGAACACCTGTTCATGGCAATCCTGGCCCTTGGCTCTCTGGCTGCGGCCCAGATGCTCAACAAACTGGGCATTACCGGCGACGGCTTTCTCCAGGCATTGACGACCATCAGAGGCAACCAGCGGGTAACAGACCAGTATCCGGAGGATAAATATCAGGCCCTGGAAAAATATGCCCGTAACCTGACCGATGTGGCCCGGCAGGGTAAACTTGATCCGGTTATCGGCCGAGACGAAGAGGTTCGCCGGATTATCCAGGTCCTGAGCCGCCGGACGAAAAACAATCCGGTACTGATCGGCGAACCGGGCGTCGGCAAGACTGCCATTGTTGAGGGACTGGCCCAGCGTATTGTCGACGGCGATATTCCGGCAACCCTGGAGGGGAAGCAGATCATCTCCCTGGATCTTGGCCTGCTGATTGCCGGCGCCAAGTACCGGGGTGAATTTGAGGATCGACTCAAGGCAGTCCTCAAGGAAGTGGAAAAAAAGGCGGGCGAAATCATTCTCTTTATCGACGAAATCCATACCTTGGTCGGTGCCGGGGCCTCGGAAGGCTCCATGGATGCCTCCAACATGCTCAAACCGGCCCTGGCCCGGGGAGAATTGCACTGTATCGGCGCAACCACCCTTGATGAATACAGGAAATACATTGAAAAAGATGCCGCCCTGGAACGACGTTTCCAGCCGATTCTGGTTCAGGAGCCATCGGAAGAGGACACCATTGCCATCCTGCGCGGCATCAAGGAAAAATACGAGGTGCACCACGGGGTACGCATTCAGGATTCGGCAACCGTGGCGGCTGTCGTACTTTCAAACCGCTACATAACCGATCGTTTTCTGCCGGACAAGGCCATCGACCTGATCGACGAGGCCGCCTCTAAACTGCGCATAGAGATTGATTCCATGCCCACGGAAATAGATGAACTTGACCGCAAACGGATCAAGATGGAGATCGAGATCGAAGCGCTGAAAAAGGAGAAGGACCCTGCATCCAGAGAGCGGCTGGAAAAATTGAAAGGAGAGCTGGCCGAACTCAACGACAAGCTCAATGCCATGAAGGGACAGTGGCAGCTGGAAAAAGATGTTATCCAGCGTATTCGCGACATCAAAGCAAAGATCGACGAAGCCCACATGGAGGAACAACGGGCCGAACGCAGCGGTGATTTAAGCAAGGTGGCCGAAATCCGTTACGGCAAGATTGTCCAGTTGGAAAAAGAGCTGGAAGAGGAAAATAAAAAACTTGAAGAACTGCAGCAAAACCACTCCATGCTCAAAGAAGAGGTTGCCGCCGAAGATATTGCCGCCGTGGTGGCAAAATGGACCGGTATACCGGTGGACAAACTGCTTGAAGGTGAAAAAGAAAAACTTGTCCATGCCGAAGAAGAGTTAGCTAAACGGGTAATCGGCCAGAAAGAGGCGATTGTCTCGGTGGCCAATGCAGTCCGCCGCGCCCGTGCCGGACTGCAGGATCCCGATCGGCCGCTGGGTTCGTTTATCTTTCTTGGCCCCACCGGTGTCGGCAAAACAGAGCTGGCCCGCAGTCTGGCCGACTTCCTCTTCGACTCGGAAGACGCCATGATCCGTATTGACATGTCGGAGTACATGGAAAAACATTCGGTTGCCCGCCTTATCGGGGCGCCTCCCGGTTATGTCGGCTATGACGAGGGCGGCATGCTCACCGAGGCTGTACGACGGCGGCCCTATTCGGTCATCCTGCTTGATGAGATCGAAAAGGCGCATCCGGATGTCTTTAATGTTCTGCTGCAGGTACTTGATGACGGCCGCATGACCGATGGTAAAGGTCGGACCGTATCGTTTAAGAACACGATCCTGATTATGACCTCCAACCTCGGAAGCCATATCATCATGGAACTTGGGCAGACTGATCCGGAAGAGATGCGGCGGCAGGTAGAAGAGTTGCTGCACAAACAGTTCCGTCCGGAATTCTTGAACAGGGTGGATGAGATCATCACCTTCCACGGCCTGACCCGTGAAGACCTGATGCAGATTGTCGATATCCAGATCGGCAGAATGGCCAGGCGACTGGAAGACAGGAAGTTTACCATTGAACTCACCACCGCGGCCAAGGAATTTCTGGTGGAAACCGGCTATGACCCATCATTTGGCGCCCGGCCGCTCAAACGAGCTATCCAGCGGTACATTGAAGACCCGCTGGCCCTGGAAATCCTGGAAGGTAATTTCAGCGAGGGTGACCATATTCTGGTCGATAAGGCCATGGGCAACAACCTGGTTTTTAGAAAACAGTAAATCAAAATTCACGGCCCCTCCCGAGTACGGGAGGGGCTTTTTTATCTTATTTTTTTTATCTTATAAAAGAGTTTACATAAGGAAAATTGCCCATGCCCGTCTGTGAAACCTCGGATTTCTGCGGCACGGTTATCTCCCATGTCATGATGCCATACCATGCCAACCCGGCAGGTAATATCAACGGCGGAGTCATCATGCAGCTCATTGACGACGCCGCCTTTGTCATTGCCACCAGGTACGCCCGCTCCAACGTGGTCACCGCCTCTATTGAACGGGTTGATTTTCACCGTCCGGTGTACGTCGGCGATCTATTGACCCTCAAGGCCTGCATCAATATGACCCATCGCTCGTCGATGGAGATCGGGGTCAGGGTGGAAAGTGAAAAAATGAGAACCGGTGAAATGCGTCATATTGCCTCGGCCTACCTGACATTTGTCGCCTTGGATAATGATGGTAAACCCTCCCCTGTCCCTGCTTACAAGCCTGACTGTGAAGCGGGACGGCGTCGACGTGCCGATGCCCTCAATAGGAGAGAGCAACGACAAAAACACAGAGAAGAACCATAATGAAACTTGACCATGTTCTCATCTGCACAAATGACCTCCCGGCCATGCTCCATTTTTTTGAGCAGGCCATTAATCTGAAACCGGGTCCGCGTCCGGCATTCCCGTTTGATGGAGCATGGCTCTACAGTGAAGGAAAGCCGATCATCCATCTTGCGGCATCAAGTAAACACGGGATTGACGGTGCCGTTGACCACATCGCCTTTTCCGGCGACAGCTATCCGGAACTGACCAGAAGACTTGAAACAGCCGGACTTACATATGTTGAACGTACTATCCCTGGAAGTTGTGATCGACAGGTTTTTATAAAGGGGCCTGAAGGCATCACGCTGGAAATTCAGTTTCCGGCCTGAGTGACTGCAACAATTGGATTCGTAGAGAAAAACACAAGACGGAGTCCCGGTTTATTCCTTTTTCTTCCCCTGAACAAAAAAGCAATCCTCTTGCTTTTTATTTCCATTTGCTCTATGCAGAACCAATATCCACGATAAACAATAACCTGAGGAGTACCGTATGGCTGCTGATGCAGATGAAATATCAATAAATTACGAAGAGGACGGCACCCTGATCGTCAAAGAACTGGACAAGGAAATCCTGTCTAAAGGTGCCTGGACAACCATTCTCTTTCGTTATCAGGACTATAATCGCGGTAAAGGTGAATACGGCCCGGAAAAATATACCATTCGTAGATATCAGAAACGTAACGGCCAATATCTTCCGAAATCAAAATTCAATATTTCCAGTGCCAAACAGGCAAAAAAAATTATTGAGACACTCAACAGATGGATTGATGAATAGGATTATTACCATATATTGTGTCCAGACGCCGGTATAGTTGTTTACCCCCCGGCTGCCCCCCGTTGGTGACCTGTGATATTTATTTTTTTCACCTCCACGCTCCCCGGCGATGATTTTGCTGAAACAACCTGTCATGTATCAACCCTGTCCATTATGAT
>JALSNT010000653.1 GCA_026986885.1 Desulfobulbaceae bacterium | reverse complement strand
CGGCAACCTCGGCAAGGGTTGTTCCCAGGTACTGCTCATGGTCCATGGAAACGTTGGTGATAACCGAGACCAGCGGCGTTATTACGTTGGTCGCATCCAGGCGGCCGCCCATGCCCACCTCCATAATGGCCAGATCAACGTTCTGCTCGGCAAACCAGAGCATGGCCAGAGTGGTGGTAAACTCGAAATAGGTGATCTGTTCACCGGCAAGAACATTTTGTATGACCGTTGCCAGCCGGGCAAAATCATCTCTGGAGATAAAATCGTCGCCGATGCGAAAGCGTTCCCGCACATCACTTAAGTGCGGCGAGGTGTACAGGCCGACTTTGTATCCGGCGGCCGTCAGGATGGAGAGCAGGGTTGCGGCAACAGAGCCCTTGCCGTTGGTGCCGCCGATATGGATGCATATAAGCCTGCGATGCGGGTTGCCCACCCGGCCAAGAAAGGTGGTCATGGCATCAAGACCCAGCTTGATCTTGAAAAACTGCAGGTTATTGAGAAAGGTCCAGGCCTGTTGATAGTTCATTGCTGTGAATTTTTTTAAAGCCACGGACCAGTGGCCGGCATGAAGCGCCGGCGAAATGCCAAACCACTGCACCCACTTGTTACTCGCCCAACTCCCCTGTCAATTCCATCAATCCCTTCACAATCTTAGGATGCAATATCTTTCCTTTGTGGAATGGTAATACAAATCTTTCTTTTCCTCTTTGGTATATTCTGTGACTCCCTTTACTTCTTATGTGTTGGAATCCTGCACCAAGCAGCTTTTTTTCTGCTTCTTCAGGGGTAAGTCTAGGCAATTTAGGCAACTTGTACCTCCATAGAGGTCGTCAATATTTCTTTGCTCAAACAGATTTGCTTTTCCTTTTGTGACAATGTCTCTAAATAGAGTTCTATTGCTTCCTTTATATTAAATAAAACCTCCTCAAGAGACTTACCTTGACTATGACATCCCTTTAATTCAGGAGAATATGCATAATACCCATATTGATCTTTTTCTATTACTATATTGACTTTCATTTAATTTCTCCGTCGATTTTTAGCAGGTAAAACCTACATATCAGGAAACGATTTCCAGTTTGGCGTAATCAAGGTGGAGGATTTTATTTCCATGCCGGTCAAAGGCAATTTCCACCCGCCTGGGGCCGGGAACACTCTTGACCGTGCCGGGGCCGAACAGCGGATGCAGCACCAACATGCCCGGAGTGTATTCGATGCGGGCTGAGACCTTTTTTGTTGTTTTCCGTGCCCGTCCCGGCTCAGGCAGCCCGTAATCGGAGCTGCCGGCAGTAAACAGACTTTCCCGGGTCTGCTGTTGGCGCTGGTAATACAGGCCGGGATTGATTTCCCGTAAAAAAGGTGACATGACGGTATGGCGCAGCTTGCGGTCTGCGGTCATGATCTGCCGGGGATAGGTGAGAAAGAGCTGTTTTTTTGCTCGGGTGGCCGCCACGTACAAAAGACGTCGTTCCTCTTCCCATTGCTCGCCCGGCGTGGCATTCTGGTGTGGGAAACGTCCCTCGGCCAGGCCGATGACAAATACCACATCCCACTCAAGCCCTTTGGCAGAATGGATGGTGGACAGGATAATTTTTTCCTCTTCCACAGGCGAATCCGGTTTGCCGGCATCAGCTTCCGGTGGATCAAGGGCAGTATCATCAACGAAAGACTGCAAATCGCCGTAGCCGCCGATCAGGGCCCGTATCTGGTCAAGTTCCTTGCGTCGTTTGGGGTAATCATCGGCGTAGATTTTTTCAAAAATCGGATTGTAATACTCAAGAATCAGGTCAAACTGTCCGCCGGGCGTCAATCCCGGACCCTGCAGACGGGTGAGCAGTTCGCACAGGCGTGCAAATCCTTGTTGCCAGCCGGGAGCAGGTTTACAGGCAGCAATTGCCGTAATCGGGTCATCGGTTTCGCTGATGGTGGCTAAAATTTTCTGGGCCGTCTTGGGGCCGACCTTGTCAAGCTGGAGCAGGATGCGGTTCCAGGACATGTTATCCCAGGGGTTGACCAG
This sequence comes from Desulfobulbaceae bacterium, assembly GCA_026986885.1. The sequence continues at coordinate 4,006 of JALSNT010000653.1, read as the reverse complement.
GATGCGGAGAAAGGAGAGCGCGTCTTTTATGTGGGCCGATTCGGTCAGTTTGAGGCCGCCGCGTTTTTCAAAATCAAGGCCCCGGCTGCCTAATTCCATTTCCAGTTTGTAGGAGTGAAAGCCGGAGCGAAAGAGGACGGCGATCTCTTTTTTCGGGGTCTCTTTTTCCAATAACCCGGAAATAGTGTCCACCACGAACCTGGCTTCGGCCGCCTCGTTGATACCGCTGAATACCTCGGGCCGCTTTCCCCCCTGCTGCTCGGTGAACAATGATTTGGTGAATTTTTCCTCGGCCTGCTCAATGATGGAGTTGGTCAGGCTTAAAATGGGCTGGGTGGAACGGTAGTTCTGCTCCAGTTTGATCACCCGGGTACCGGGGAACTGGTCGGGGAAGCGCATGATGTTATAAAAATCAGCGCCCCGGAAACTGTAGATGGACTGGGCGTCATCGCCGACCACCATCACATTGTCATGGTCGCGGGCCAGCAGCCGGACAATTTCCGCCTGGATAAGATTGGTATCCTGGTACTCATCAACCAGAATGTATTGAAAGCGCTCCGAAATAAGGGCGCCTGCTTCCTCTGATTCGGCTAACAGTCGTTGCCAGTTGACCAGCAGGTCATCATAATCCATGAGGCCGTGATCAAGTTTGAACTGGTTGTAGTGATCACGGATAGAATGAAAATCATTTATAAATTCAGAAAGATGAATATGGTTTTCAAAGACAAGCTCTTCCAGGGGGGTGGCCTTGTTGACGGCCCCGGAAATCAGGTTCATGATGATCCGCTTGGAGGGAAATCGTTTCCCCTTGCCGCTAAGGCCAAGGGAAGATTTAATCAGGTTGATGATACCCTCGGCATCGCCACGGTCAATAATGGTAAAACCGGGAGGAAATCCGAGATAATGGCCGTATTGATGCAGGAGCATATTGGCGGTGGCGTGAAAGGTACCGCCGATGACCCTTTTGCAGCTCCGGCTGGTCAACCGGGTGGCCCGATAGAGCATTTCCCGGGCAGCTCTGCGGGTAAAGGTGAGCAGCATGATGGATTCCGGGGCCACCCCCTGTTCCAGCAGCCAGGCCATCCGGTAGACCAGGGTCCTGGTTTTGCCGCTGCCGGCCCCGGCAATGACCAGGATCGGCCCGTTGCCGTGGGTAGCGGCCGCATATTGAGCCTCATTAAGGGCTGTGCGCGTAACCGGGGATTTCTCCGGGGACGACTGGTCTGCAGACATACTGTTGGGCGAAGGATTATTTTGCATCGGAGAATTCTACCATAGAGGCGACACGGTCGCAACGGCTGTTGACAGAGCTGCCGGTTTTCAGGTATTATTATAATTTTTCATTATATTAACAGAAAATCAAGAAGACATGGATACATTAGCAACAATTTTTGACGATGACACGCTGGCGCAACTCTTTCCGGCTGCCCGCAGCAACGATTTTTTTGAGGCGTTGTTCGGTGATGCCGATGAGGGCGCCTATGACATTCGCCTGCGTTTTGCCGGATACGATGAAGCCGATAATACGCTCCGCTTTTTTCTCGATCTGCATGAGCGTCCCGGCTGCTGCCTTGTCTGCAGTCTGACCCATGGTCTGCCCGAGGTTTTTTCCCGCCATCCGGTGATAAATATCAAGGGACTGGTTGCCGATATCGAAAAAAAACTGGCCGGCAGGGCGGAATGTGGCGACTGGCGGCTTGGCGCCACCGAGCAACAGAGCAGGGGGCTGCATTCCATTCCCTTGATAATTCAACTGGCTTTTGCGAAGAACCATGCCCGGGCCTGAAGACGGATGGGATGAACGTTATGTAACCGGTGATCTCCCCTGGGATACCGGCTGCCCAGACACCTATCTCGTACAGACAGTCTCCCGCTGGCCCCTGTGCCGGGGGCGGGTCCTTGAGATAGGCTGCGGTACGGGTACCAACAGTATCTGGCTGGCCCGGCAGGGTTTTGACGTGGTCGGACTTGATATTTCCGGAGAGGCCATTGCCATAGCCCGCAAGCGGTCGGATGAGCAAGGGGTTAGCTGTAAATTTGCTGCCTGCAATTTTTTAAAAGCCGGTGCCGGTGCGGGGGAGTGCGTGTTTGCCTTTGATCGGGGATGTTTCCATTCCATTCCAGGTGAAAAGGGACGTAGGACATTTACCGCCCAGGTAGCGGCAGCGCTTATTCCCGGCGGTTTGTGGTTAAGCATGATCGGTAATGCGGATGATCCCCGTCAGGGGCAGGGACCGCCCAAAATGTCGGCCCGGCAGATTACGGAAATCGTGGAGCCTCTCTTTGCAATTCTCGATCTCCAGTCCTGCATGATCGAGTCAAGAAAGGGCGATCCGCCCCGGTTCTGGAAGTGTCTGCTGAAAAAGCGGTAACCGGAGTCAGTGGACCGCCACCCGGCTGCGGCCGTTTTCTTTTGCCTGGTAGAGCAGATCATCCGCCTGCTCCAGCCACTGATGTCTGCTCATCCCCTGCTGCCACGGGGCCAGGCCGATACTGATGCCGAGTTTTGTTTGGCCGGCCCTAATTTCCAGCTCTTCCACTGCCCGGCAGAGCCTTTCTCCCATGTACCGGGCATCCTCCATATCCGTATTGGGAAGGATCAGCAGGAATTCATCGCCGCCCATTCTCACCAGCAGGTCCGAGGTACGGATCTGATCCTGCAGGGCTTTGCTCACCTGTTGCAGTACCTTGTCTCCCATCAGGTGGCCCATGGTGTCGTTGACGTCCTTGAAATGATCCAGGTCGAGGGCGGCAAGGGTGAGGGGATAGCCGTACCTGTCCGCCTGGCGGATAATTGAGTCGATCCGTTCTTCAAAGACCATGCGGTTGGGCAGGCCGGTGAGGGCATCCTTGCGTGCCTGGGCAAAGATCTTTTCATAATCCAGGGTTCGTTTGAGCGGTTTGGTAAGAATATTTAATGACTCGTTGATCAGTTCCATATCATCGGCGGGGACCGGGCTGTTCTTCCGTAGTAACAACAGGATGGTGTTGTCCTCGCAGGTTGTTAAATTCCATTGGTAGGCATGCAGGTCGTCAACCGGGTCCGTTACTGCTGCCGTCGTTGGATTTTTCAACAGATTTTCCGCAAGATGAATAATATATCGGCGTTCAGGGCCATGACTTGAGCAGAACAGGTGCATGCGCTGTTGGCTTTGGTCACGGTAGCCGATTAACTCATGGGCCACATGCTCGGCCAGCCATATCGAATAGGTTTCGATAATGGAAGGCAGATCAACAACTCCGGCCAGGCGCCGATACAGAGTATTGACCTTTTGCAGTCGCTCGCTTCGCCGCTGGTAATGCCTGAGTTGCCGGAGAAGTTGCTCCGGACTGTTTTCCATGGAAAGGCGGTCCGTGGTGAGTATTTCTGCATTGTTCATGGCGTTCACTCTTTATTTTTTCCGATATAGTGGAAGAAAAATGGTGATGCGGGTATTTCAGTTACCCTATTGTAATGCGAAAAATATGCCATGTTGAGTTTGCTGGAAATGTATTTTTATTTCAAGAAGTTATCCACATAGTTGTTTTCAGCGCTCGGTGTGAGAATGTATGTGTCGGAATTTTGACGTGGTAGTTTCGGGGACAATCGGTATTGCCGGGGAATGGTAAGCAGCAGTGGAAATAGGACGCATGTTCATGGTTGGGTTCCGGGGAACCGTTGTGGAGAGCAGGCATTGGATTGTCCGGGCCATTGAGGATGACCATCTCGGTGGCGTTATTCTTTTTGACCGCAATGTGGATGGCTCAGTGCAGAATATCAGCTCTCCGCAACAACTGTGTCATTTAACGGCAGCGCTGCAGCAATACGGCAGGGACAGGCTGTTGATCGCTGTTGACCAGGAGGGCGGGCAGGTGTGCCGTCTCAAGGCCCGTGACGGTTTCCCGGCAGCCGTCAGCGCCAGAGAACTGGCCGGCTTTGACGTTAAAAAAGCCGCGGCCGCTGCCAACCAGATGGCCGCCACCCTGGCTGCACATGGAATAACCATGAATATGGCCCCGGTGGTGG
>JALSNT010000652.1 GCA_026986885.1 Desulfobulbaceae bacterium | reverse complement strand
GAGGCGCTGCATCTGACAAAGTTTGCCGAAAAAGTCACGGTTATTCATCGCCGGGATGAACTGCGGGCCGCCAAGATACTCCAGGAAAAAGCCTTTGCCAACGAACATTTGGATTTCATCTGGAATGCACAGGTCAGCAGGATAGAAGGAAATGAAAACGGAGTCAACAGGGTACAGCTCACGTTTAAAGACGGCTCAACCTCCGCTCTGAATATAACCGGTATTTTTATCCTTATCGGGGTTGTACCAAATAACGAGATACTCCCCCTTGACCAGTTGCAGGTCGATGACGCAGGATTTATTGTAAGCAATAATGAAATGGAGACCTCAATTGCCGGAGTTTATGCCGCAGGCGATATCCGCAGCAAGAATTTCCGGCAGATTGTCAATGCCGTTGGTGAAGGAGCCAATGCAGAACTGTCGGCCGAACAATTCCTGGCAGGCAGGCAACAGGGGAATGACCGGCTCTGACCAGCATTGAGCAGCTAAACCTGTTTTCTGCCGTCTCTCATGCCTTCAATGCAAAGCGACGCAGGACACTGGTTGTTTTTTCACTTATTTTCGGCTCCAGCTCCATACAACAAGTTCCTTCTTAACCTCCTGTTGCAAGAAAGGAAAACATCGTATAATAGTAATTGATCACAGGTACCCCTGGATTTACCCGGTCGCTCCTGCATAAAACGACGTAGATCTAAGTATTACACGCCATCAATAATTTTTTCCCGTCGGTACGCCCTATTATGCCAGCAAAAATTCGCCCTCCCTGGAGACGACGCATTGTCAACATCTCTGCCTTGTGCTTCTTATCCCTGACGATAACTGCATGCTCAACCGTTAAGGATACCTTTGATTTTCTCCCTTTTATCAACAATGGAGACGATACGGTCGTTAATCAGGAAGCAGCAGCAAATCTACTTGCCCAGGGCATGGAGGCCTACAATACCGGTAATTATTACGATGCCCTGCAGGCCTTCAATCAAATTCTTGATCAATACCCTTTCAGCCCACAAGCTGTCCTTGCCGAGCTCAGAGCAGCAGACTGTCATTATTACCGGGGAGAATATATTGAAGCGAAAACGCTGTACCAGGAATTTGAAGAACGGCATCCGACGCACGAGGCCATAGCCTATGTCATGTTCCAGATCGGCATGTGTGATTTCAAAAGAACAGATCGTATCGACCGGGATATTTCCGGTGCCCAGGATGCAATCAGTGACTTTTCCAAACTCCTGCGCTCCTTTCCCCATTCACCTTACACAGCTGAAGCCAGGGCCCATATAACGGCAGCCAAAGAATTTCTGGTCAACCATGAGTACTTCGTTGCCGTTTTCTATGTTCGGACCGAACAATATGAACAGGCGGTCCATCGCCTCAAATATCTTTTAAAAAGGTATCCCGAATCCGCTATTGCTCCCAAGGCCAAAGCTCTTCTTGAACGATTAGAGGCGGGTAATCCGCCGAGATGGGGTTTACGGCGCTGGCTGCCTGATCTGCACATGCCTGCCCTGAAATTCTGGGAATCGGACAGCAATAACAAAAATTCCGCTCCGGCAAAATAAAGAGGACCTTGAAATCGTTAAACAGTCGTCACGATTTTCTCCTCCGGCAATTGATCAAAAGACACATGCATGGCCCTGACCGGGCATCCGGTCACACAAAGACCACAACCCGTGCATTTTTCCGGATTGAAACGAATCTCCATGGCCGGGCGCTCAATATAGAGCGCTCCGACCGGACAAATCCCCGTACAGGCACCGCATTGAAAGCATTTTTCTTCATCACGGCTGATCTTGGCAGCCAACCGTTCCGCACGTACACCCAGACTTTTTAAGTAGCCAAGGGCCTCTCGTACATTTTCCTTATTCCCCTTAAGTTCCAAAATCATAATTCCGTCACGCTGGGGACGTATATCTGCTTTTAAAATATTAAACTCCACATCGTACTGCTTAACCAGCTGGTAGATAATGGGCTGATCTGATGTTTCCTTGGGGTAGCGCAAAAAATAAATTCTGGTATACATGCTATGTCACGTCTTCAATAAGTGGATCTTAAAGTTTCAACCATTGATGGATCCGCGCCGATAACCGGACCGGAGTATCCTCGGTATTCAGCCGCAGCAATTGATCCGCCGTCAACTCATCCGGCGGCTCAAACGTCTCCTTCTGGTGCAGATAAATATCCCAGCGGCCATCGGAAACAGCTTCGGCATCCAGGGCACGAAGAGCCAGACGCCTCTTTACCTCGGTATCGGAACAGAAACAGAGGATAAAGCGCACATCTGCGTGCCGTTCACGACCACAGGCAATTACTGCCGCCCTGTCCGCCCGACGGCTGTATGAGCCGTCAAGAACAACCTGTTCGCCCCGAGACAGTCTCTCCGCCGCTCTTTTCAGCATGGTCGCATAGGTACGCTCGGTAAATTCCGGAGTATAGATCCCCTGTCCCACATCATCCGGCATGTGCTGAGTTACCTCAATGCCGGCCAGTTGCTTGCGGACCCTGTCGGTGTTGAGATACAATGCATGCAGGTCGGCTCCAAATTTTTCAGCCAGGGTAGACTTACCCGAGGCAATCAAACCGAAAAAAACGACGATACGGCCCATTGTCCTCATTCCTTTTCCGCGTAACGACAGGCCAGTGAAAAATAATCTGACGCTGCCGCCAGATTCGCCTTTTTTACTTCCGGATCAACTGCCGGATCGGCGGCGGTAAACAGGCCTATTTTTCCCCGCACATAGGCACGATAGCAGGTATAAAAATTGAGCATGCCCCGCAAACCGTCATCACCTGACTGTGAACAAAAACGATCAATAAAGAGTTTCGACAGCTCCGGCAGGTGATGAAAATCAAGATCCATGGCCAAAAAAGCAACATCACTGGCCACATCGCAATAGCGGAACCTGTCATTGAATTCTATACAGTCGTAAATATATACCTTGTCAGCCAGGCATATATTTGCCGAATAGAGATCACCATGACAATCCCTGACCTTACCCGCCTGGATGCGGTTCTGAAAGATGGTATCCCGGGCAAGAAATGTACGGGCATAGGCAGATATGGCATCAAATTGAGCCTGGGTCAAGGCGCCGCCGCCGATAAAATCCTCTGTCTGCTCGAAATTTTCCAGGACATTGACGGCAACGGCTTCGGCGGTGCCGAATTTATCGATTTCCGGATTTCTTGCGGCCTGTTCATAAAAAGGGACCAGGACATCCACCAGGGCCTGAATATGGTCTCCATGCAGTTCACCCCGCTCAATAACCCGGGACATCATCCGTTCTTCCGGCATTCGCCGCATTTTTACTCCATACTCGATCACATCACCGGTGCCGCCAAGACGGATGGCACCACCGTCGTCCTTTACCTCTACCAGTCCCAGGTAGATTTCAGGACTCAAGCGACGGTTCAGGAGCAGTTCCTGCCGGCAGCAGTATTTACGCTTTTCCAGGGTCGAAAAATCCAGGAAACCGAAATTCACCGGTTTCTTAAACTTGTAGACAAAGTCGCCTGCCAGCAGAACAAAAGAGATATGGGTCTGCACCAGGGTGACCGTATCCACGGAATACGGATAGCTCTCAGGTTGCAGCAGGGCCTGAATATATTTGGGATAATGATCCTCGGACATGATTCCTCCATATTGTCATACAAACAGCAGGGCTTCACTTTACCAGACCCGGGGACGCCCGTAAATGGTTTACCTCGCTTTTCCCCCATGGTATGTTACAAATTTATGAATGAAAAGAAACTGCATACACTCCTGCAAGAGCTGCAACAGGGCGATATTAGTGTCGATGATGTTATCAATCAGCTTTGCAGACTGCCGGAACACCATACGGAAGCCGCCTGCCTGGATCACCACCGTTGCCTGCGCACCGGCATTCCGGAAGCAGTTTTTGCCCAAAATAAAACCGCCGAACAACTTATCGACATCCTGACGGCACAACTGAATCAGGATCAGGTCGTGCTGGCAACCAGGGTGGACGAGCAAAAGGCGGAAATCGTATGCTCTGCCCTGCCGCAGTTGCACTACCATAAAACAGCAAGGATGTTGAGCGGCAACGAAGACAAGATCATACCGGCACAGGACGAACCGGTGATTCTGCTTGTTACCGCCGGTACTTCCGACCTGCCGGTGGCCGAAGAGGCCAGGATCACCCTGCACTGCCTGGGCCATGGGGCGACATTTATTGCCGATGCCGGAGTCGCCGGTATCCACCGCATCCTCCGGCATACGGAAAAACTGCGACAGGCACGGGTGATCATTGTCGTTGCCGGTATGGAAGGGGCCCTGCCCTCTGTGATCGCCGGTATAACCCCGGCGCCTGTCATCGGCGTGCCGACCAGCATAGGATACGGTACGGGAACCGGTGGTTTTGCGGCCCTGCTCGCTATGCTCAACAGCTGCTCCCCCGGCATTGCCGTGGTTAATATCGATAACGGCTTTGGTGCCGCCTGTATGGCCGCTGCTATTTGCCGGTGATTACTTTTACCTAACCCGGATAATCAGGAAAATTCGAACTAAGAAACACCAGATTCGAAACAATATCAAATAACCCTGAAACAAATAATTAAAATGGGTCCAATGTTGGACAATATGGATTGTCCTTGTTTATGTCATTGAAACATTTGAATTTGGAATTTGTTTCGGATTTCGATATTTGGATTTCGAGTTTATTTTCTGCCACAAAAAACAGCCATCCGTTTTTTTGTTCATCTGCCGGTAAGCAGATTCCTTTTTATTTCGACAGGCGCAAAAATTCCCCATTCCATAGCTTTACCCATTGCAGGATGTGCTTTCACATCGTATAATCTTTCGATTTATATGTTCATATTTCTTCCCATATTCCGTATGGAACCTAAACAAGTGGATAGTTGTTCATGAATACATCTCTTAAAGTAAAAATCGGCCTGCTGATAACCCTTATCCTGTTCGCTTTTATGGTCCTGGTGCCCTCTTTCTATCCGGGAGCGCCCTCATGGTGGAAAAAATATCTGGCGCCCGGCGGCTTAAAATTAGGTCTGGACCTCCAGGGCGGCATGCATCTGGTACTCCGTGTCGACCTGGACAAGGCCATAGAAAATTCCCTTGACCTGGCAGCATCCGACCTGAAAGACGACCTTGCAGAAAAAAATATCCATGCCGTACGCATGGAGTCACCGGACCCGCATAAGGTTACCTTTACCCTGCCCAACACCGGAGCGGTGGAAACCGTTAACCAGATCATCAAGAATGATTTTCCCAATCTCGACATCAGCGTCAATGCGGAAAAAGGGAGTTTTCCTAAAATTACCTTGAAACTGACAAAGGATGAAATTGATTTTATCAAAAAAAATGCGGTCAACCAGTCCCTGGAAATTATCAGAAACCGCATTGATCAGTTTGGCGTCGCCGAACCGGTTATTATCCGCCAGGGAGAAAATGAAATTGTCGTCCAACTGCCGGGTGTAAAGGATCCGGATCGGGCCATGAGCCTTATCGGCCAGACAGCCCAGCTCGAATTCAAGCTGGTTGCCGATGATACCGGCATAGACCTGCAGAAACTGATCAATGACGCGATAAAAGCCGGCCAATGGAAGCCGGGAGAGAGCAGGAAAAAACTCAATCTGGCCCTGCAGTCACGGCTGCCCAAAGAAACGGAAGTATATTTTCAACGCATTGTTGACAACAAAACGAAAAAGGAACGAAGGGTCCCTATTCTGCTGAAGAGCCGGGTCCTGATGACCGGCGAAATGGTGAAAAACGCCCAGGTCCGCATCGGCGGCAGTTTCAATGAACCCTATGTCAGCCTTGATCTTACCGGCCGCGGAGGAAAAATTTTCGGAGCGATCACCGCAAAAAATGTCGATAAACGACTGGCTATTGTCCTGGACGATGTCGTTCGTTCCGCCCCGGTTATCCGGGAAAAAATTCTTGGCGGCAAGGCTCAGATTTCAGGGAGTTTCACCCATGAAGAGGCCACTGATCTCGCCATTGTCCTTCGAGTCGGCGCCCTGCCGGCGCCGGTTGAAATTATCCAGAACCTGACCGTCGGGGCCAGCCTTGGTCAGGATTCCATCAATAA
>JALSNT010000651.1 GCA_026986885.1 Desulfobulbaceae bacterium | reverse complement strand
TTTTTTCTTTTTCCACCTTCACTTTTTTTTCTTTTCTTCCTTCATTTTATGAAATTTATACCTGCCGGGGTACTTTTTTTTTCTGAATCAACCGATACAAAAGAATTTTTTTGCAAACTCCATCTCCTATGTCTTCATTATTCTACGAATCTTTTATTTATTTGATTTTTCAGATATTTTCTATTATATTCCTCATAATTCAGCAGTTCTTTTAAGAAACCGTTTTTTTTTTCCTGCGGAGGGATAAAAAACTACCGATCTCCTTAAAAAATTCGTGAACAACCTGTGAAAATCATCGTTGAAAAATTGTGCATAACGTTTATTGCACAAAAATACACAAACAACAAAGATGGCATCCAGAAAGTTATAACAAAATAATATTCTATATTTTTATATAGTTAAATAAATTAATAACAAATTAACAGCCTTAACATTAATAATAAAATTTTTTAAAAAAAGGAAATATTACTATGGCATTTCATTTTAATATAGCCAGGGATGACCTCCTTAAAGCTGCCGGAAATCAGCAGAACATTACCAATAAAAAAAGGACACTTGCCATCCTTGCCAATATTCTGCTTGAAGTAAAACAGGACCATATTGTCTTTACGGGCACAGATCTGGATATAGGACTAAAACAAACCATTGCCGCCGAAGTTTTGGAACAGGGAGTATTAACCCTTCCTGCTAAAAAACTCTATGAGCTGGCCCGCGAATCAGCTTCTCCAACCCTTTCTTTTCAGGAAGAGGAAAAAAACTGGGTAACAATAACCGCTGGTTCAAGTGTTTACAGGTTAGCCGGTATGGTCAGTGATGAGTTTCCCCAGTTTCCGGAATATAATCAGGAAAACATGGCGGAAATTAGTTCGTCTTCCATGTCTGATCTAATTGATAAAACTATTTATTCCATTGCTCAGGATAACGAAAGTATGTTTACCCTGACAGCGGCTCTATTAAAAAAAATAGAGGATGGAGACAAAAGATATCTGCAGATGATATCTTCCGACGGACATCGTCTCTCCATTATGAAAAGGGAGATGGAAGAAACAATAGACGCACTGCAGATGAATCCCGTTACCCTTATTCCCAGGCGGGGAATTCAGGAAATAAGAAAATTCTGTGAGGATAGAGATACCTTTTCCATCGGTATTGAAGAAAAACAGGCGGTATTTAAATCAGATGACTCCCTGTTGATTATCCGTTTATTGGATGGTGACTTCCCGGATTTTCAGGCGATATTAAATGTTATATCAAGGGATAACATTATTCGTATCAATAGATTACGATTTCTGGAATCATTAAAACGAATCAACCTGTTTACCGAAGATCTTTTCCATGCCATTAAAATGGAAATTAATCAGGATAAAATGATTCTCACCTCGCAGAATGCTGATTTCGGTTCAGCTAAAGATAATATGGACGTTGAATACAGTGGGGAACCATTGACCCTGGGTTTTAACTGCCGATATTTTATAGATGCCCTGCAGGTCATGGAAGGGGAAATAATAGAAGCATGTATCAATTCCAATGAAAGTCCCTGTTTGATAACCTCTGATGATGATGAAGGATTTATCAGTATTATCATGCCGATGAAGTTATAGAGACCTGAATTGAGGTTTAACTAATTTATATAATTATAATAAAAAAATATGAATGAACAAAAATCTTCCTACGGGGCGGAACAGATAAAAGTCCTGGACGGGCTTGAGGCTGTCCGTAAACGACCATCCATGTATATCGGTAATACCGCTGAAGAGGGTCTGCACCACCTCATATACGAAGTAGTGGATAACTCCATTGATGAGGCACTTGCCGGATATTGCGATCGAATAAATGTGATTATTCATGGAGATAATTCGGTATCCGTTGAGGATAACGGTCGCGGTATCCCGGTGGATATGCATCCGACGGAAAATATGTCGGCCCTGGAACTGGTCATGACCACGCTTCATGCCGGCGGTAAATTTGATCATTCCAGTTACAAGGTTTCCGGTGGACTGCACGGTGTCGGTGTTTCCGTGGTCAATGCCTTGAGCAGCAAGGCATCCGCTGAAGTTAAACGTAACGGTAAAATTTACCGACAGAGCTATACCTACGGTGTAAAGACATCGGATCTGGAAATCATCGGCGAGACCACCCAAACAGGAACGGGTATAACTTTTTCTCCTGATCCTGAAATTTTTACGGAAACCACTGTTTTTAAATATGATATTGTCCGTAACAGGCTGAGGGAACTATCATTTTTAAATCGCGGTGTCCGTATCTATCTGAAAGACGAACGCAGCGGTGCGGAAGACAAATTCCACTATGAAGGGGGAATTGCCTCCTATGTGGAGTATCTCAATCGTAAACGCACTCCCGTTCATCCTGAACCCATCTTTATTGAAGGGGAAAAAGATCAGGTGCAGGTGGAGGTCTGTTTCCAGTATTATGACGGCTATTCAGAAAGGCTTTTTTCTTTTGTTAATAACATCAACACCGAGGAAGGAGGGACCCATGTAGCCGGCTTCAGGGCAGCTTTGACCAAATGTATCAACAGATATGCCTCCGATGATGTGGTGCCGAAAAACCTGAAAGCAAAAATGGGCGGTGACGATGTGCGGGAAGGATTGACCTGTGTCGTTTCCGTGCGGGTTCCCAACCCGCAGTTTGAGGGTCAAACCAAAACCAAGCTTGGCAACTCCGAAGTAAAATCCATTGTCGAAACCCTGTGCAATGAGAAACTTGGTAATTATCTGGAACAAAATCCAGGGGTAGCCAAACGAATTTTAAGCAAGGCCGTTGAAGCTGCCCGGGCCAGGGATGCAGCCAGAAAAGCCCGTGAACTTTCACGTAAAAAAGGCGGTCTGTCGGTGATGATGGCTGGAAAACTTGCCGAATGTCAGAGCAAAAAACCGGAAGAGCGTGAGATATTTATTGTCGAGGGTGATTCGGCAGGCGGCTCGGCCAAACAGGGCCGGGATCGTTCCGTTCAGGCAATTCTGCCGTTACGCGGCAAAATAATGAATGTGGAAAAGGCCCGTTTTGATAAAATTTTAAATTCTGAAGAAATTAAGCAGTTAATCGCATCTCTGGGGACCGGTATCGGTCGGGAAGAGTTTGATCTGGAAAAACTGCGCTACCATAAAATCATTATTATGACCGATGCCGATGTCGACGGCGCCCATATTCGCACATTGCTTCTTACATTTTTTTACCGGCAGATGCTGCCGCTTATTGAAAACGGTTATGTCTATATAGGCCAGCCACCGCTCTACAGACTGGGTCGTGGTAAAAAGGAGAAATATTTCATCGATGATGATGCCTTAAACAGCTATCTCTACGACCAGGCATCAAAATTTATCCATGTCCGCTCGAAAAAAGGTCTGGAGATACGCGGCGGTAATATGGTTGATATTTTGCAAAAACTTTCTATTTTTGAACGGGTAATCAATTACATGGAAAGAATGAACTACCCGGAAGAAATGGTCCTTCTGTTGTTGGCAAACAATGTCCATACCGCCGATCAGTTCGAAGATAAAGAATTTTTGAAAAATCTGCTCAAAAAGCTCGAAAAACTGCAACCTACCGTCGGTAATATCCGTACCTGTCGCTGGCGGCCAAGTTGTTATGAAGTGGATATTTCTTTTCATGGTCAGTTTCATGTGATGACGACTCTTGGTCCGAATATTCCTCTTATTGCCGAGTACCGGCATGGACTGGATCTGTATAAGGAATTAGAAGAATACCTTGACGACAGTTTCACCATTATCCGAACCGCTGCCAACGGCCAGGAAAAGGAATATGATGCCGACAACTGGCATGAGTTGATAAAAGTTGTTCGCGATGAAACCTTTCGCGGCAGTCATCTGCAGCGTTATAAAGGTCTTGGCGAGATGAATCCGGAACAGCTCTGGGATACCACCATGAATCCGGAAAATCGAACTCTTATCCAGGTAAAAATAGAAAATGCGGAATCAGCAGATGATATGTTTACCACCCTGATGGGTGATAAGGTTGAACCGCGTCGGGAGTTTATTCAAAATCATGCCCTTGAGGTATCGGAACTGGATATCTGACTCAGTTGATAAAAATAGCAGAAAATACAATACGTTTTGTGTTGTTTTTTAGTAAAAAAATTAAAGGATAACAATTCAGTATGACCACTGAAATGGAAAACGAGCAACAGGATTTTCCCACCATAACCATTGAAAATGAACTGCGGAAATCCTACCTTGACTATGCCATGTCCGTTATTGTCGGCCGCGCCCTGCCTGACGTCAGAGATGGCCTGAAACCTGTTCACAGAAGGGTTCTTTTTGCCATGCGCGAGCTCGGCAACACCTACAACCGACCCTATATCAAATCAGCCCGGATTGTCGGTGATGTCATTGGTAAATATCATCCCCACGGCGATACGGCGGCCTATGATACCCTGGTACGTATGGCCCAGGATTTTTCCCTGCGCTATCCCCTGGTCGACGGACAGGGCAACTTCGGTTCCATGGACGGCGATGCCCCGGCGGCCATGCGATATACCGAGGCCCGGATGACCAGGCTCGACCAGGAAATTGTTGCCGATCTGGATAAGGAAACCGTCGATTTTATTGCCAACTATGATAATTCGCTGCAGGAACCATCGGTTCTGCCCTCGAAAATTCCCAATATCCTGGTCAATGGTTCCGAGGGTATTGCCGTCGGCATGGCCACTAAAATTCCACCCCATAACCTGACCGAGGTTATGAACGGCCTGATAGCCCTGATCGACGACGCCAACCTTACCGTCCATCAACTGATGGAGATTATTACCGGGCCGGATTTTCCCACCGGCGGTTTTATCTGCGGCCGGGCAGGTATCCGCGAAGCCTATGAAACGGGCAGGGGTGTGGTAATCATGCGTTCGCGAACCCACGTTGAAGAGCGGAAAAAAGGTGGTGAATCTATTATCATAACGGAAATACCCTACCAGCAGAACAAGGCATCTCTGGTGGAAAAAATAGCCCTGTTGATGAAGGAAAAACGGATTACCGCTATTTCCGAGGTTCGTGATGAATCCGACCGGCACGGATTACGCATCGTTCTTGAACTGCGCAAGGATGAAATGCCGGAGATAGTAATAAATCAACTGTACAAGATGACACCGTTGCAGAAGAGTTTTGGTATTATTCTGCTCTGCATTGTTAATAACAAGCCGGAAATCCTTAATCTTAAACAGGTGCTGGAACATTTTATCCTGCATCGTAAGACAATCATTTACCGGCGAACCGCCTTTGAACTGCGCAAGGCGGAAGAAAAGGCCCATATCCTTGAAGGCCTGAAAATAGCCATTTCCAATCTTGACGAGGTGGTTGCCCTGATTCGGGCTTCCGCTAATCCTGCCGAGGCCAAGACCGGCCTGATCAGTCGTTTTGAGCTTTCCGAAATACAGGCCCAGACCATTCTTGATATGCGTCTGCAGCGACTGACCGGCCTGGAGCGGGATAAGATAGTCAAGGATTATGAAGAGATCATAGAGAGAATCAAATGGTTGAAAAGCGTGCTTGGCGACGATGCCCTGGTGGTACGGATCGTTCGGGAAGAATTTGAAAAAATTCGCGATGAATACGGCGATGACCGTCGAACGGAAATTATCGATGCTCCCGATGAAATTCTCCCGGAAGATCTTATTATTCCGGAAGAAATGGTGGTTACCGTAACCCACAAGGGATACATAAAAAGAAATCCCATTACTCTGTACCGGGCCCAGCGGCGCGGCGGCAAGGGTGTCCGCGGCATGACGACAATTGAGGATGACTTTGTCACCAATCTCTATATCGCCTCCACCTTGGATACATTTCTCTTTTTCAGCAATCGGGGCCGGGTTTTCTGGCGGCGGGTCTATGAATTGCCATTGGCCGGCAGAACGGCACGGGGCAAGGCCATTGTTAATCTGCTGGAGATGGGAGAGGATGAAAAGGTGGCAGCCATTCTGCCGGTGGCAAATCTTGCCGAAGCCGATGAATCACAAACCGTGTTGACGGTCACTAAAAAAGGCCGGGTAAAAAAGACCTCCATAGCTGAATACAAGCGACCGTTGCGCAAGGGAAAATTTGGTCTGACCATCAAAGATGACGATGAAATACTGACGGCTGCCATTACCTCCGGGGAAAATGAACTGTTTCTGGTCACCAGAAAAGGCTTGTCCATCCATTTTCATGAATCC
>JALSNT010000650.1 GCA_026986885.1 Desulfobulbaceae bacterium | reverse complement strand
ACCGCAACAGAATAACCGCGATCTTGCAGATGGGTAACGACCTGGCTTGCAAGGGTGGTCTTGCCGCTGTTGTGCCAGCCGATAAAACTAACAATAGGGGGCATGGAATGTGCTTTCCTTTAAAATAAAATAAGCGGATCCTGCAACGGATCCGCTTGTTGTATGAGAATTTAGGTGAGAAAAAGGGTACCGCTGTTTCTATATCTTATACCGACTGTGCAGGATTTCAACCTCTTCCTGTGGCTTGTAGCCGGTTATCATGCTGGTGAGCGCTCCTTTAATGGCAAAAAGCGACATATAGAGATGAATGATGAAAAAAGCGACCAGCGCTGCGCCGAGGAGGTTGTGGATTATGGCCATCTGTCTGAGCTGATCGGTGGATCCGTCAAAAGAATAGAGGTTGTAACCACTCCAGGCCATAACGCCGCCGCCCAGGGTGGCCAGCCAGAACCACATCTTCTGGCCGGCGTTAAATTTACCGGCGGGAACAGGTTTTTTCTTTTTGCTTAAATATCCTCCCATTATAAATAACCAGAGTATATCATGGGGCATGGGCAGCATATCCTTGAGCCAGATGAGAAAGAGGCAGGTAACTGCGGCGGCAAAGATTATTGCCGCAATCAGATGCACCGCCCTGCCGGTCATAATTAGGGAGCCACCGCCTAACAATTTTCCAAAAATAACCATCAGGCCGGTGATAACCAGCAGGGATAAAGCCAGAGCGGCCAGCCAGTGCAAAAGTCTGGTTAATACGCCGAAAAATTTGATTTGTCTGCCGCCGTGGGAAAATTTCTTGGGTCCGATGACGATAAAATGGAGGAGAAAAAGGGCTGGTACTACCGTCAGGACAAGGAGAAAAATACGATTAAACAAACCTCCCTGCCAGGTGGTAAACAGCTGACCATATTGCTGCCAGTCGCCGGTAAACACTTTGTTGATGGAGGCAAAGGAGGCCGTTGACGGTCCAGGCCCGGGTGATAAAAGAATCTGAGGACTTCCCGCCCAGGCAATGGCGGCAACCAGCAATACACCGACGGGGAGAATGAACCGGAAATAGTTATTTTTCATGGTCGTCTCCTAAAAAAATGAACACTGAAATGATCGGAAATCAGGGACAGGGGACAGCAAAATGACGCTGTCCCCGTCAGTCGATTATTTCTTGCCGTAGGCCTTGTCCCATCCCCAGGCATTTGCCCCGGAACCACGGGCAAATACGCGTTTGCGATAAGCATCGGCAACCACGTCCGCATCTCCGGCCATCAATGCCTTGGTGGCGCACATGGCGGCACAGAGCGGCACCTTGCCTTCGGCTATCCGGTTCTGTCCGTAGAGCCGTTTTTCCTTGTCGCTGAATGTTTCCTCCGGGCCACCGGCACAGAAGGTACATTTATCCATGGCCCCGCGGGCGCCGAAGACCTTACCGCTTGGAAATTGCGGTGCTCCGAAAGGACAGGCCATGAAGCAGTAGCCGCAGCCGATGCAGGTCTTTTTATTGACCAGCACTATGCCGTCCTCCCGCTGATAGATGGCATCCACCGGGCAGACGGCGATACATGGCGCATCCGAACAGTGCATACATGCTACTGAAATGGATTTTTCTCCCGGTTTACCTTCGTCAATGGTGATGACCCGGCGGCGGTTGATGCCCACCGGGACCTGGTTGCCCTCCTTACAGGCAACAACACAGCCGTTACAGTCGATGCAGCGTTCTACATCACAGAGAAATTTCATTCGTGCCATAATTTATCTCCTCTACCCTATGCCTTGCTGATCTTGCAGAGGCCGGTTTTGGTTTCCTGCATCTGGGTTACAATATCATAGCCGTAATTGGTGACGACGTTGGCCGCTTCCCCAAGGACATACGGTACCGTTCCTTCGGGATAATTGGCTGCCAGCGACCGGCCCATGAACTCACCGCCGAAATGGAAGGGCAGAAAGATGGTATGTTCATCCACTCTGTCGGTCACTTTGGCCATCACCTTGATTTTACCGCCGTTTGGTGACTCGATCCACAACTGTTCGCCATTTCGGATACCGTAATTATTGGCGGTGATGATATTGATTTCCGCGTACATGTGCGGTGCCAGTTCGGCTAAGTATTTGTTGCTGCGGGTTTCGGCGCCGCCGCCCATGTATTCGACCATGCGGCCGGTGGTGAGAATAAGTGGGAACTCCTTGACCCAGTCGGCCTTCTGTTCACTCTTATACTTGGTAAATACCCGGTAATGGTTCGGCTTATCCTCATAGGTGGGATACTTGGCAATCATATCGGGATGTGGTGAGTGCAGTGGTTCACGGTGAATCGGTACCTGGTCGGGAAAGTTCCAGACAACGCAGCGGGCCCGGGCATTGCCAAACGGTGCCATACCGCGTTTTATGGCCTCTTTCAAGGTTTTCTGGCTGAGATCTGTCTTCCAGTTGGTGCCGGGCACCACATCCTTGAACTCGGGATAGCCGCCTTTAACCTCGCTGCCGGGATTGGCAACCCCTTTGGCAGCTAACATATTTTCCGTCCGGCCATCGGCGTCATATTTTTTGGAGGTGCCGAATCTGGCTCGGAACGGCAGACCTCCTTTGGCCACAGGTTTGGAAATATCATAGAGGATCGGCGTGCCGGGATGCTCTTCGGTCCAGCAGGGCCAGGGCAGTCCGTAATACTCGCCGTCACAAGGTCCGCCTTTGGCCTGCATATCATTGATATCAAAGGTGTGCCAGTTGTCGGTGTGTTTTTTGATCCGTTCCGGGGTCTGGCCGTTATAGCCGATGGTCAGTGAACCACGGCCTAACTCACGGGTGATGTCCTCGGGGATCTGCTTGATATTTTTGTAAAACTTATCGGCAAAACCAAACCGCTTGACCAGCTCATTCATGATCCAGTAGTCATCGCGGCTGTCATGGACCGGATCAACGACCTTGTAGCGCCATTGAAACTGGCGTGAGGTCGAGGTCAGGCTGCCGGAAGTTTCATACTGGCTGGAGCAGGGCAGCAGATAGACGTTGTCTTTTTCCGCTGCCGCCGCCGTCATGGTGGGGAAGGGGTCGATAATGACTACCAGATCCAGAATGTCCAGCGCCTTTTTCAGCTTATGGTACTGGGATTGTGAGTTGGACGCGCAGCCCCAGAAGATTACTGCTTTTAAGGGAGTGTACTGGCTGATTTTATCTTCCTGAATGGCTCCTTCATACCAGCGTCCCAGGGTAAAACCCTTCATATTCATGTATTCTTTGGAATGGAATCTGGATTTTATCCATTCGTAATCCACGTCCCATACCCGGCACCAGTGTTTCCAGGAACCGTCCTTCAGGCCGTAATAGGCGGGCAGGGAATGTGAGAGTACGCACATGTCGGTTGCGCCCTGCACATTGTCATGACCGCGGAAGATATTGGCGCCGCCGCCCGATACCCCCATGTTGCCCAGCACCAGCTGCAGGATGCAGTAGGCGCGGGTATTGGAGGACCCGATGGAGTGCTGAGTGCCGCCCATGCACCAGATAACGGTGCCGGGACGATGGGTGGCCATCATTTTGGCGATTCTGGTGACTTCGGAAGCGGGCACGCCGCTGACCTCTTCCACCATTTGTGGAGTGTAATTTTTGGCCACTGCCCGCATTTCAGGAAAACCGGCGACCCTGGTACGGACAAAATCCTTGTCGTACCAGTCGTTTTCAATGATTTCATGGATCAGGCCCATGACAAAGGCGGTATCCGTGCCCGAGCGGATGCGGATATAGTCGGTTGCCTTGGCCGCTGTTTTGGTAAAACGCGGGTCAACAACAATAAGCGGGGCATTGTTGACCTCTTTGGCGTGCAGCAGATGCTGCAGGGCAACCGGATGCGCCTCGGCGGCATTGGAGCCGATCATGAAGATGAGTTTTGAATGGCGAATATCATTGACCGAGTTGGTCATTGCCCCGTAACCCCAGGTGTTGGCAACACCGGCAACCGTGGTGGAATGGCAGATTCGGGCCTGGTGATCGATATTGTTGGTGCCGAAAAAGGCAGCAAGTTTGCGCTGCAGATAGGCCATTTCATTGGATACCTTGGCCGAGCCGTTCCAGTGGACCGCATCCGGGCCGTCTTTTTTCCGGATATCCAACAGCTTTTTACTGATCTCATCCAGGGCAGTGTCCCAGGATATTTTCTGCCACTTGCCGCCGACTTTTTTCATCGGCGATTTCAACCGCTTCTCCGAAGTCACCATGTCAATGGCGCTAGCGCCCTTACAGCAATGGCTTCCCCTGGACAGCGGATGATCCTGTGCTACCTCCTGCCTGACCCAGACGCCGTTTTGCACCTCGGCATTGATGCCGCAGGCGACCGAGCAGTGGGTGCAGATGGTTTTGACGATTTTGGATCCAGGGTAGGGGCCGCCTGTTTTTTTGGGTGTTTCGGCCCTGGCGGTCGTGGTCATCCTGCTGGTCATTGCAGCACCGGTGAGCGCTGCCGTGGCTGCCGAGAGTTTGAGAAAGGATCTTCTGGCCATGCCCGGATTCAATGTCATTCGGGCACCTCCGGATGAGCCTGTAGATGATGGGGTAATGAGTTTTTTTCTGGCCATTGGCTACCTCCGCAGTATGGAAAATATCGCTCACCCGTCGAGACGTATTTGGGTTGACGGGCGGGTATTCAGGATTTTTCTTTTGGTTGTATCTACCTGAATTTATGGTTTACTCTCAAAGAGTTTCATAATACTTTTTAAAGGCATCGGTTTCGCGATAAAGAATTTCATCCTGTCGGTTGCGAGAGACAGCTCCCGTGCCTGCTTTTCTGCTGCCGGCCCGTACCGTCTTGCCGCCTGCGGCAACGGCCACAGCCGTCACCGCGGAGCCTGCAAGAATGGATTGTAAAAACGAACGTCTTGACCCTTCCTCTTTTTTCATGGCCGTCCTCCTCCTGGTTGCATGGGGTTGGTTTTGACTTTTTACTAAATGGAGTTCATCTTGTTTAATCGGTATATTATTACCGAAGTTTGTTATTTCATTTGAATTCAGGTTTCACTATTGTTCATCCTGTTGCTTAGGCGGCGGCTTCAGTTTCAGTGAATAATCCCCTTTCCATATCTATGTAGCGGCACAGGAGTTCACTGCATGCCCTATAGAAATCGGCTTCCGGATTTTCCTGCAGACTTTTGGAAAATTTTCTGCTCAGCGACAAGAGGTATCCGTGAATTAGTTCCGCCTCCAGGTTGCGGCTGTTTTCCGGATTTTTTTGTTCCCTGTCAATTAGTGATGCCAGTGCGTCGAGAAGAAGGACAAGGGAGTCATCAGCCTCGTGGACATCTTCCTGGAGTCTCAGACCCGCCCTGCCCAGAAAATCACGGTACCGGACCAGTGTCGGGCCGAAGGCATGCCCGTCTTCATAAAAAGAAGCCGAAGTATGAACCAGCCATTTATTAAAAGGATCAACAAAGAGCCGGTAGTATTCCTGTTGCAGGTCATGGAGATTTTTGCGGGATAATAACACCTCCATTTGTCGGACGGCCTTATCAAAACCCGGATTAATATTCTCGTTGCCAAGGGCTGAAATTATACCTCGCCAGCGGCCCAGCTTTTCAGCATCCGGTTGCTCAAGGAAAAAAGATTTGCACAGGTCGATGAAACGAAGCCTGATGCGCGCCAGCTCTTTATCGTTGACCGGCATCATGAATTTGCCCCCTCTATCATCTCTAAAACCCGGCAATCTTCACAGTAGGAAAACAGATCAAGGTCAAGCTCGGGTTGTTTTGCGTGCAGAACCTGCATGACACGTTCAAAACTCTGGCGGGTGCCGAAAATTTTACCACACCTGTGACAGCGTATCGGTTCGGCCTGGGACAGCAGCCGGGGTGTAAAAATATCTTTTTTCAGATTGAGTCCGGGCACAAGGGCGAGGGCATCTTCAGGGCAGAGGGAAACGCAGACCGAACATTGGCTGCAGAGAACAGGGGTTTGCAACAGGGCAAATCGGTCACTGTCGGCAACCAGGGACTCAATGCGGCATTCACCGACGCAGGCGAGACATACGCTGCATCGCTCCTGATCACAGACAACCGACCCGAATTCTGCAAACAGCTCACCGGTGTACTCCTTTTGGGCTAAACCATGCTCCATGAAAAAAGAGAGCAGGGAGGCAAGCTTTTGCCGACGGCCGGTAAAAGAAAAGTCCGAGTAACGGGGAATATCCGATGGTTGGCCGGTTGCAGCCAACAGA
>JALSNT010000649.1 GCA_026986885.1 Desulfobulbaceae bacterium | reverse complement strand
GTTCCACCTTTTCGGCAATCGTTTTCATGCCGGCATCATCAACATTAGGCTGAGCCTCAAAGTCGACCGAAATAACACCGGTGTCCATCAGCGGCATCAGCTCCTTGCCTAACATGGGCATCTGGCGGGCGGAGAAGACAAACAGGCCTGCCATAACCAGCAACACGAGCAGCCTGTGGGTCAGTCCCCAGTCAACCAGGGCAATATAACCCTGGCGCAGCGGATCAAGGACAAAACGTTCAAAAGGACTGAGCAGGCGGGCAATGGGGTCGGGCGCGCCGGGCTTGAGAATCCACGGGACCAGCAGGGGAATAATGGTCACCGAGACGATGAGGGACGAGGCAAGGGAGATAGACAGCACCACGGTCAACGGTCGCAGCGTGTTTTGCACATAGCCGCCGATAAACATGATCGGGATCAGGACAATAATGGTGCTCACCGTCCCGGCGGTATCGGCAAGCAGGATCTCCGAAGTACCCAGGGCCGCCACCTTGAGGCCGCCCCTGCCGGTGGCCCGGATGTGGCGTTCGATGTTTTCAATGACCACAATGGCGTCATCGGTCAACAGACCAACGGCAATGATAATGGCGGTCAGGGTCACCATGTTGAACTCAAACCCTGACAGTTTCATAAAGGCAAAGGTGAGGACATAGGTAAAGGGCAGGGACAGAGCAGTGATAAATGAGGCCCTGGTATTGCCTAAAAAAAGCAGGATGACAAAAAGGGTCATGATAACCGCATCCCGCAGAGAGCTGAGCATATTATCCACGGTCAGGTCAATGAGCCTGCCCTGGGTATCGGTCAACTCCATATGGAGCATGGGAAATTCTTTTTTGATCTGCGGTAGATTTTTTTGAATTTCGGCGATAACCTCGCGGGCATGACCATTTTCACTGCGCAACAGGGAGATGGCCACCGCCGGTTTGGAGTTGCCGCGATAGATAGAGGTCGCATCCGCCCTGCCCCAGCCCACCGTACCGAGATCACCGACCCGGACAAAGGCGCCATGGTTAACCGGCACCATAATGGCGGCGATATCCGCCGGCCCCCTTGCCAGTCCATCCACACTCAGCAGGTAACGATTGCCATGCCGGTGCACCAGCCCGGTGGGGATGGAAACATTGCTCCCCTTAAGAGCGGCTGCAACTTCAGCCGGGGTCAGGCCATGGGATTCCAGTTTATTGCGGTCAAGATCAACGGCCACCTCGATGCGGTCGCCGCCGAATACCTCGGCCTCGGCCACGCCGGGGATAGCAAGCAGCCGGTCCCGCAGCTGATTTTCGGCCAGCCTCCGTATACGGGCGGAATCGAGTTGCAAACCGGGAGCTGAAGTCAGGCCGAGAACCATCAAAGGTTTGGCAGCATCGGTAATCTTGAAAATTAGAGAGTCCTTGACCCCGGCCGGCAACAGACCCCGTACCCGGCGTAACTCGGTAAGCACCCTGGTCGCAGCCGTATCAATATTATTACCGTATTCAAATTCCACCTGGACGGCTGAAACCTCATCCCTGGAGGTGGAGGTCACCCGGCGCACACCGTCAATTGCGGTAAGTCGTACTTCAATGGGATGGGTCACCTCGGTGGCCACATCATTGGCCGCCGCCCCGGGCCATTGGGTCACCACGGAAACCACGGGCCGGTTGGTTTCGGGAAAAAGGTTCATGGGCAGGGTCCTGTAGGCAAGCACCCCCGCCACCACCCCGACCAGAGCAACGGCAATAATGGCATGGGGATGACGAAGAAACCGCTCCATGAAGCTCATGGTAATTCTCCCGGAGCAATGGTGACGGGATCGCCTGCATGCAGCTGCAGGAGAACGCTTTCATGGGCGACAACCACCTGGTCGCCGGCCTTGAGCGGGCCGGTAACGGCAATACCATCCCGGCCCCGCAAACGCACCTGCACATTGATCATTTTCAGGGTACTTGTTTTCCTGTCCTTATCCTGTTGCCCAATGATAAAAACACGGCCCTGGTCATTACCTTCTCCGCAGAGCAGACTCCCGTAAGGGATCCGGAGGCCATCCTTGACCCGGCGAAGGATAACGCGGGCATCAAGACGCGAACCACTGGCAAGGCCAAAAGGAAGGGCATCGACATCGGCCTCCACAAAACCCAGGGCCCGGGCATCAACGGAGGGAAAAATACGGCTGACCCGGACCGTCATCTGTTGTTTATCAGAAAAAAGAACGATGGCGGCGCCGGGATGAACCTGATGGAGAATGGACTGGGGCAGTTCCACCCGCACCAGGGCGCCACCGGCGGCAATAATTTTATTTAAGGGATGGCCGGGAACACACATGTCACCCGGCTCGGCCAGTCGGGCGGCGATGATGCCGTTCACCGGACTTGCAATAACACCATAACCCTTCTCCACCTCCAGGGAAGCTATCTGATGCTCAAGTGATGCCACCTTCTGCCGGGCCGCCACGGCAGCGGTGCGCCGGGAATCAACAGCAGTGGCGCTGCTGCCGCCCTTTTTAAACAATTTTTCTTCCCGCACCAGTTCCCGACCGATACGAGCGGCCTCGGCACGGCTTGCTGTAAGCTGGGCCTTAAGCGAGTGGATCTTTTGTTCAACAGCGCTGGTGTCGATACGAACCAGCAGGTCTCCTTTGTTAACAGTTCGCCCTTCACGCGGTCCCATTTCGAGAATGCGGCCGGTTATCCTGGCCATGATGGTCACCGGCCGGCTGGTGGTAATCATGGCCAGGGCGGGAAAACCGATGGCTACCGGCTCGTTGCTTACCACGGCAACGTGCAGGGCCCAGGGCGCAGCAATGGCAACAGGAGTATGGGCCACCTGCGCGGCCCGTTTTTTATGAATAATAATGCCACCGATTATCAGTGCCGCCAGGATAATCAGGCCAATCACATAAATGAGTCTTTTTTTAAACAGCGCCATGGATACTCCATTATTGTTGAGGCAAATGAGTTGCGGCTTCTTCCTGCGGCAACGATTCTTTTCTTTGATAGGCAGCCGGTTCCATACCCAAAGCACGCCGCAGATGATCGCCTGCCTGCCACCAACCGGTCAGGGCAAGAACCTTATTTGACCTGGCCGAGGCCAGGGCAGCTTCAGCATCCACCAGATCCGCCGCCGAAAGGCGGCCTTCTGAAAAACGGTCCGCCTGGATGCGCGCCGTTTCCCGGGCCGCCCTGACCGAGGCGGTCGCCGCCTGATAACCGATCCGGGCCGCCTGCCAGTCCGCCCGGGCTCCGAGAACTTCCGCCCTGGCCTCATTACGAAGAGCGGCCAGATCATTTCTCAGCGCCAGACGACCGGATCGGGCCTCTTCGACTGCGGCCCGGCGGCCTCCCCCGTCCCAGAGAGGAAGTGTGATAGTGGCAAACAGGGCCCAGGTATCATCACCTTCTCCATTAAATCCTTGATTCTGCAGCCAGGAAGCATCCAGATTCAGTGACGGCAGACGATCGGCAAAAGCAGCCCGTACCCGGGCATCGGCAGCCGCGCCTTTTGACCGGATAACCTGAATATCCGGCCGCTTGTCAATTTCTTCGATCCGGCCGGTACACAGAGAAGGCTTGCCGACAGAGGCAACAACAGGATCTGCAAAAGAGGGCACACCCATAAGCGCTGCCAGCCGCGCCCTGACCCCCTGTTCATTGCCCTTGATCGCTGCCAGTTTCCCCTTGACTGTCTCCAGATCGGCAACAAGACGCAATTTTTCCACCGGCGCCGCCCGACCGGCCCGGATGGCCGCACCAGCAACCCTGACATGCGCGGTCAACGCCTCAATCTGCTTGCCCAGGGCCTCTTCAAGCCCTTTAATTCCCTCCAGGGAATGATACAGATCAGCAGCCGAGTGCAGGACCTGGAGACGGACATTTCCCTCCCCGGCCAGGGCAGCGGCAAGCTCTTTGTCCGCGGCCTTGACCCGGGCCGTAATGCGGCCGTTGATATCCAGCGGCAGACGACCGGTGACCCCGTAGCCGATTTGCTTATCGTCAAAAAGTTCAGCCCGCATGTTCACCGGAAAGGTCATCGGATTAATCAAGCGGCCATCGTCATAAGTACTGCTCTTTGCCAGGGCATCGATTTCGCCGAAATACCGGCTTTTTTCCCTTTTCAGGGCCGACTGCCGTGCCTTTGTCCGGGCATGGGCGGCCTGCAGGGCCGGGGTGTTCTTTTCCACCAGAGACAGGATGTCACCCAGGTCCTTTGCCTGCAGCACTGTGGAGAAAACAGGCAACAACAGACCCGCAAGGAACACAATTGCCGCTGCGGGCACACGCCGGCAGAACGAAAATTTATCTTTATTCTTCACGTGCATACCGTCAGGACACAGCGTTACCCTAACCACTCTTCCACCTCGGCCTGCTTAGGGACCCTGCCGACGCATTTTACCTCACCGTCAACGACCACCGCCGGAGTCGAAAATATTCCCAGTTTAGCCATTTCCGCAAAATCAGTCACCTTGGTAATCGCGGCGTCAATACCCTTTGCCGCCACCGCATCGCGCACAACCTTTTCCGCCTGCACACACGACGCGCACCCCGGACCACAAACTTGAATTTCCATTATTCTTCCTCCTCAAATTTAAAATAATTAAATGATCATATTAAACAAAAATCCGGTAAAGAGAATACCGCTGCCGACCACGGCGATAAAAACAGCGATCAGTTTTGGTTTAAGCACCTTGCGCAAAATCACCATTTCCGGAAAAGACAGGGCAATGACACTCATCATAAAGGCAAGCACCGTACCAAGAGCAGCGCCCTTCCCTAACAGGGCTTCGACGATGGGAACGATACCCGCCGCGTTGGAATACATGGGAATACCAATTAATACGGCCGCAGGAACCGACCACCAGGCATCCTTGCCCATAATAGAGGCCATAAAATCCTCGGGCACATAACCATGAATAGCAGCGCCGACGCCAATACCGGCAACCACATAAATCCAGACCTTACCGACGATATCGCGGACCGCTTCCCGGCCACGCTCCAGTCGATCCGCCCAGGTCAGTTTTTCCTCAACCACCAACGCCTCGGCCGCCCGCAGTTCCTGAACCCAGTCTTCAACCCAGTGTTCAAGGTGAAAGCGGCCGATGATCCAGCCGGAAACCATGGCGATCACCAGACCACTGATCAGATAAATGGCGGCCACCTTCCAGCCTAACAGCCCATAGAGTAGAACCAGGGCAATCTCGTTGACCATGGGCGCGGCCACTAAAAAAGAAAACGTGACCCCCAGGGGCACACCTGCCTGAACAAAGCCTAAGAAAAGCGGTACCGCCGAACAGGAGCAGAACGGGGTGACGATGCCAAGCAGAGAAGCCATGACGTTGCCGACGGTTTCCCGTTTACCGGCAAGATATTTCCTGGTCCGTTCCTGGGTAAAAAAAGAACGGATCATACCGACAATAAAGACAATCAGGGTCAACAGCATCATAACCTTGGGAACCTCAAAAATGAAAAACTGAATCGTTTCTCCAAGGTGGCCTCCTTTTTCAAGACCAAGCCAGGAATAGGTGAAAACCCTTGAAAAAGGTTCTAATTGACCATAAATAACATACCAGAGAACAAGTCCGGTCAGTCCCAGGAAAACGGCCTTACCCTTGTTAAGGCCCTTACTGTGGGCAGGAGTACTGCTGCCGGTCCCGGCACAGTTGCAGGTTGATGTCTGTACAGGTTTCATATTTTTCCCTCAATTTTTCTCCAAACAACGCAAAAAGGACCTGATTTCCATCAGGGTCCCGCGCATGTCCGTCAATAATTCATCATTACGCTACCGGCACAGTTTGACCACTCAGGTTGCACCATCTCCGGAGTACCTTTCATTACACTCAAGAAGACATACATTTACAGTTACTTTTATTTTCAATAATCTATATATCGCCATTTAGCGATTAAGATAAAGCGGATATCCTGTTTGTCAATCTTTTTTTGGTAAAAGATAATCTAATTACCACTGAAACTCAGCCAAGCTGCAATTAGGGATACCATCGCTCTTTTCGGTAAAATGCAGCGATATGAATTCAGGCTTAAATAAAACAACAGGCAATCTGTTGTTCCGGCTTTAGCGATGTTATCCCTTTTTGCTGAACAATGATGGTAATCAAAAAAGATAATGAAAACGCAATGCCGGGCGCAATCAGCAATTATTCCCGGATTTCCCGAAAAATGCCTCGCTGTCAGGACATACCTCTACTTCTTTTCTCCATGGGCAGCAAAGATCAGAAATTTCGCCAGCTCTT
>JALSNT010000648.1 GCA_026986885.1 Desulfobulbaceae bacterium | reverse complement strand
TCCTCCAGCATATAACCGGTATTCTGCTCAGGGCGTTGTTGACTGTCGGCTGGTTTTTTGGTTGTCATCACTGACTCCGGGAGGTTGTGGTTTTTTTGCGGCTGCATGAAATAAGGAATAGCCGGCTGATAATGCACGTAAACTCAGCCAGCGGCCAACCATGAGCGGGTGGGTGAGCCAGTGGCATCGGCCGAGAGAATTTTCAGGCGGGATTCCATAATAGGCATGTTTCCACCAGGGAGAAGGCTGAAAAAGTTCTTTGAAAATGGTTGGCCAGGGCCTGTCTTTGCGGACAATCTTAGACAGTGGTTTCATGGCCTCGCCGCATTTTTTCGGCGGGACGGTGGTAGGTGCCTGCACTGTTGCGGCAAGGGGTTCGGGGCAGGGGAGAATAAAATGGATGCACCTGATACCGTTTATGACATAGGGAAATTGTTGCGCAAGCCTCTGCCAGTCAATCCGGTCATGGAATTTTATTGCATAGGCCATGATATCATAGAGGTGGATCAGGCGCAGCTGGGTTGCTGCCGAGAAGCTGTGTCGACAGAGATGACGCAGCATGTCGATATGATTAAAGGCCTTGATGCGCAGCTCCCCGCACTGAAAGCTCTGCGGTTGTTCGACAAGATCATGGATGGTCATGGAGCCCAATGAGTCACGGTGCCTGATGTCTGTGTGGAGCTCAACGGTGACGGTCATTCCCTGTACTTTTTTCTGCAGCATGGGCAGATGGTGGGGCCGGTGATTGAAGCGGTGTGCTCCATGGGGCATGGAGTAGCCGAGGTGAAACAGCAGATCGGCGGCAGCCTTTGCCTGATCCGGGGCAACAAGGAGATCCATGTCGTTCATCGGCCGCAGGAATGGGTCGTCGTAGAGGATATGGGCCAGGGCCGCGCCTTTCAAAGCGATGAGGGCAATGTCTTGTTCAGCAAACAGGGCAGCAATTTCCTGCAGGCAGGAAAAACGAATCGTATTTGCGCTCCGGTGCCGGATGACCAGGGCCTTGAGCTGTAACAGTTGCTGCTTTGGTATGGTTAGGTGATGTTGTTGAATTTGCCGGTAAACAAGCGGGGCTACGGAGTGGTATTCCGCCTGCGCTTCCATTCCCGGACCACCTGATAATTGGGGCAGGTGGCCGGAAAATGTCTCATTGTTCAGGCTCAGGTTAAGACAATCTATGAGAAATCGTTTGTGGGGTGAAAAACCGGTCATTCCCTTTGAGATGAAAATTTGAGATGAAAAGGTTAACGCTACGCGGTACAGCCCTTATTTCAGAATAAAAACTACCAGATTTTTTTTGTTTTCGCAGGAAATTAAAAAAACTTGACCCCGCATACGATCGTGATATTGTGCTAACTTATGATAGATTCGTAAAAAGTTACAAGCAGCGATCAGAATTTATTGCGTAAAGAAATTGTTATTTACAGGAAAAGAGTATGAAAAAGGATAATGCCGAAAAATATCAATCTGTAGATGGATCCCGGCGAAAGGCCCTGAAAACGATGGCCGGGGCCGGGGCAGTTGCCGGACTTTTGGCAGTGTCCGATAAATGGAGCAAACCCGTGGTTGATTCCATTATCCTGCCCGCCCATGCGCAGGCAACCAATGTTAATGTTCCATCCCCAACAACAACTATTGTTCAGAATAATGCAACAGAGAACATCATTTATTGCCAGTGTAATTTCGCCTCGGTATCAGTACCTCCCTATGAGGTTGCTCCGATTTCGGCCTCCGATCCTTCTGCAAAACAACAATGAAAGGAAGTCATTGTTGTTTTCTGGCAAATTTTTTCGAGCCATGTTTTCTTTAAATTCAACAGATTTTTCGCTTGTGTCGGAGTCGTTGCATTCCGATGGCACGAAGTAGAGGAGATAAATTGAAAACGATCATGGAAAAGGAGGAGAATATGCACGTAAATGATAAGCAATCATCCCCTGTAAATTCATCCCGGCGAAAGGCCCTGAAAAAGATGGCCGCCGGAGGCGCGGTTGCTGGGCTGCTGGCCGTGTCCGGCAAATGGAGCAAACCCGTGGTTGATTCCATTATCCTGCCCGCCCATGCGCAGGCAACCAATGCGGCTGCACCGGGAGTAGACAACACTACGACCACCACCACGACTACAACAACGACGACCACTACTACCACGACAACTACTCACCCTCCATGGTAATACAGGATAGTACCGGAAAGTCTCAAGCTGTAGATGGATTCCGGAGACAGGCTCTGAAAACAATGGCCGGGGCCGGGGCAGTTGCCGACCCCTACCACCACTTCGGGATGATAAATGAGCGGCAGGCACCATCTTAAAAGAACCAGTCCGAAAGATAACTTCCCGATGTCGGTTTGTTAGCGCCCTCATATCTATGAAGATTATCGAACTCTGTTTAATACCTATCCTGTTGGTTGTGGTTATCACCTCAGCCGGGATGGCCCGTTCACGTACTGCAACCTCCTGCGTCTCTGCTACCAGCGCCTGGAGCTCCATGCAGGAGAAAACAATTTTCCTGTCTGATGATCACGGGGATACAATACAACTTCCAGTCAGGGTTGCCGATGAGTCCAGAGAGTTAGCCGCAGGCTATCAGTTTATCTGTCCGAATATCATCCGGCAGACGGCTGTTTTGTTTGATTTTGGACGCCCCTTTACCAGCCGTTTCCACATGGGTAATGTCTTTGCCCCCCTGGACATTGCCTTTTTTGACTCTGCCGGTAATCTTGTCAAAATAGCCCACATGTCAGCCGAGCCGCCGGGATTTTCCGGCAGGAAAAAATACTATTCGGCCGGGGCCCCATATCGCTATGCCCTGGAAGTTCCGAAGGGATATTTTGCAATCCGTTTTCCCGACGGACGTTTGCGGTTTGATCCGGCAAGTGTCCGTTGATTGCGCGGCCGGGAACATTTCCGGTCCTGTCGTACTCTTTTTTCCTTTTCCTGTTTGTAATGGGCAGTTTGTTAACTCATAATTCATCGACAGGGAAGAGAATCGGGAAACGGCTGCGTCGAAGCCTGCTCATCCTCTTTTCTCTCCTGCTCCTCATTCGTCTGTTTTTTCTTGTTCCCGCCCGGGTTGTTTCCAGTTCCATGTTTCCCGCCCTCCATGTCGGCGATATCATCCTGGCCGACAAGACCAGCTATGGCCTGCGACTCCCTGTTACCAATACAAGGATCTTCGGCACCGGGCTTCCACATCGTGGTGATGTTGTGCTGTTTATTTTTCCGGGAAACAAAAAACAGGTGTACCTGAAACGAATTATCGGCCTACCGGGGGACATCGTTACCCTGGAGGGACGGCAAGTGTTTGTCAACGGAAAGAGGATCAGCGTTGAACAGGGTTGCATGGAGGCAAAGAAGGGCGCTGGTGCCGGCCCGTCCCCGGCCGTACCTGTGGATTGTCAAGGAGAAGAAATACTCTCGGATATGAAATATACGGTTTTATATGATAAAAATGATAACAAGCCCGGAGTGATGCAACGGTTTTTGGTCCGGCCGAATCATTATTTTGTCCTTGGTGATAACCGGGACCACAGCGTTGACAGCCGTTCATGGGGCTTTGTGCCGGAGCAGAATCTTATCGGTCGCCCGTTTATTATTCTCTTTTCCTGGAACAAAAGGATAAACAAGGTTGCCTGGCACCGGGTGGGAATGCATGTCCACTGATATTCAGGCGAGTTTTTTGCATGAATGATATGGAGGTTTTTTCAGATCATGTGACATGGTGAACGTGTCCATGATCAGACACCGTTTAAAATCAGCTCAGGTGTTTTTATGTCGCGCGAAACTAAAAAGGAATCGGCCAGGTTTTTTGCCTGTATCGTATTTATTTTTTGTCTTTTTTATCCGTCATTTGTATTCTCGAATTCCGCCACACCGGGGAGCTGCCTCAGTCCGGAAGAGGCCAGGCTGGTGCAGCTGATCAACCAGTATCGTGTCGCGCATGGGTTACAACCAGTTCCGGTTTCGTATTCCCTTACCATGGTAGCTCAGTGGCACGTGCAGGATTTGAATTTCAATCGTCCTGATACCGGCACCGGCTATCAAGGCCAGTCATGTAACATGCACAGTTGGTCCGACTGGCATCCGGAGCTGTGGAACGGGATGTGTTATACGCCTGATCATCATGAGGCCCGGGAAATGTGGGATAAGCCCAAGCAGATTTCCCAGGGAGTATACCAGGGAACGGGGTATGAAATCGCCTATTCCACAAGCGGGCAGGTCACAGCCGAGGCCGCTTTGGCCGGCTGGCAGAACAGTTCGCCGCATAATGATGTCATTCTTGAGCAGGGTATCTGGAAGGATGCAAACTGGCCGGCCATGGGAGTTGGGTTGTATCTCCATTACGCGGTGGTCTGGTTTGGGGATCAGGCAGACAGTCGGAGTTTAACCGGGTGCGGATCCGTGGACAATAAAATTTTAATTCCAGTCATGCAACTGTTGTTGCATTGAGCAGGAGGAAGATATTTGATGAAAGGGTGGCGGTCTTTTTCGGTTCCTCTTGGAAGAACAACCATTATTTTTGTTTTCGTGGTAGCGATGGCATTACTGTTGATCTGCACTGATGTTGTCTGTGGCGATGGCGTCTTTGATAAGGTGTTGCACCTGGAAGGAGTTGCTTTCCATGTGATTTGTTCCAATGAGAGTTCACTCAATGATCTCACAATCATCCCGGTTGGTTTTGCCGGTGATAATTCCCCGATAGTCAAAAAGGAGATCGACGGCACCGTCACCGGTGCTCAGATTGCCGATCTCAATAATGATGGCTCTCCTGAAATTTATGTCTTTATCAATTCAGTCGGCAGCGGCAGTTACGGCAGCCTTGTTGCCTACGCCGGCAACCATAATACATCGTTTGGCACAATATACTTACCACCTTTGGAAGATGATACAATTGCGGCAAAAGGTTACATGGGGCACGATGAATTTTCTGTGCTCAACAATCACTTACGGCGACGGTTCCCTCTCTACCTGCAGGACGACACCAATGCCCAACCTTCAGGTGGTATGCGCGAGATACTCTACAATCTGGAACAGGGAAAGGGCGGATGGAGCCTGCAACCGGTAAGCATCAAAGATCTGTAAACAGGTAATGAAAATTTTTCCTGTCGGCAAGCGCATTGACAGCTTCTGAAAAATTCATTATATAGTTATTCTATTCTTGCAGGGGTGGCATTGTGCCTGAGAAATACCCATTGAACCTGATTCGGGTAATGCCGACGTAGGGAATGCAGTGACTTTTATTTATTTCTTCTGTTTTTCCTGATTTTTTTTCTTTTTTCTCTTCCCCTGTGTGGCCGCGTTTTTCCTGAATTTTGTTCATTTTTCGTGCCGGGGGATCTTCCATGACTGGCGAAGGATTGTCGAAACAATATTGCCGGGTATTAACCATCGCCGGCTCCGACAGCGGTGGTGGTGCGGGTATTCAGGCCGACCTGAAAACCTTTTCCGCAAACGGCTGTTACGGCACCAGCGTCATTACGGCGCTTACGGCCCAGAATACGGTCGGTGTTAGTGGTATTCATCCGCTTCCGGTTGCATTTGTCAGGCAGCAGATAGAGGCCGTCCTTGCCGATATCGGCACGGATGCCGTTAAAATCGGCATGTTGTTCTCCCCGGAGTTGATTAGTTGCGTGGCGGACGAACTTGAACGTTTTCAGATAACAAAAATCGTGCTTGATCCGGTCATGGTTGCCACCAGCGGTGATAAACTTCTGCAGGACGACGCCATTCTTGCCTTGAAAAATCGTCTTGTTCCCCTTGCTTCAATTATTACCCCTAATCTGCCTGAGGCCGAAGTCCTTTTTGGTCGCCGGATCAAAACGGTTGCCATGGTGGCCGAAGCAGCCGCCGGGTTGACTTCCCTTGGTTGTGCCAATATTTTAATTAAAGGGGGGCATTTTGACGATGCGGCAAGCGATGATCTACTCTATTTAGGCAAAGAAAAGCGGTCGCGTATCCTTACCGGTACCAGGATACCGACGAAAAACACCCACGGCACCGGCTGTACCCTGTCCTCAGCCATTGCCGCCAATATGGCCAGGGGAAAAGATGTTGAAGAGGCGGTCGTTCTGGCAAAAGAATACATCAGCGGTGCGGTTGCCGCCGGGGCCGACTATGTTATCGGCAAGGGGCATGGCCCGGTCCATCATTTTTATCGTTTTTTTTAGAGCACCATGGTCGCTGCCCCGGCAATCGTCTTTGACGGCGTCAGCCTTGCCCTTGCAGGCAGGCGCCTCTTCCAGGATC
>JALSNT010000647.1 GCA_026986885.1 Desulfobulbaceae bacterium | reverse complement strand
ACGTCCTCATTGTAGAGCATTTCCCAGACGGCGATGCGCAAAATATTTCTATCCACAGTGGACATACGCTCAAGCCGCCAATTATGCGCATGCAGGGTCAACAGCTCATCAATATCCTGAAAATGCGCACATAAACCAAATATTATCTTCTCTGCATAAGGCAGCGTTTTTTTTCCGGTATCAAAATGGGCAACGAATCCGGAAAATTCATCTTTCAGGGCAGCTGCTTCACAGGAATGTCCCTGAAAATCATGCCCAAAAAAAAACTGGAGCGCCAGTTCCCTTGATTTTCTTCGCAATCCCATGGATCTTTCCTTTGCGCCTCTCAGCCGATACCTTCCATGAGGCTGATCATCTCAAGGGCGGCAACGGCCACATCCGAACCCTTGTTACCCGCCTTGGTACCGGCACGTTCAATGGCCTGTTCAATGGTTTCGGTAGTAAGCACACCAAAGAGTACCGGCACCCCGGTATCAAGCATCACCTGGGCCGTACCCTTGGCCACTTCACCGGCCACATAATCAAAATGCGGTGTCGCTCCACGAATGACTGCGCCCAGACAGATGACGGCATCGTACCTGCCCGATCGGGCCATCTTCTGGGCAATCAAAGGAATCTCAAAGGCACCGGGTACCCGGGCAACATCAATGTCCCCGGCGGCGACCCCGGAACGTACCAGAGAATCCAGGGCTCCTGCCAACAGTTTTTCACAAATAAATGAATTGAATCGGGCGACGATAATACCGATTTTCCGTCCCTGTCCCTGTAAATTTCCCTCTATATAGGTGGTCATGCCGTATCCTTTTGCTTGCAATGATATTCAACGTTTTTTTTATTGCCGGTTCCGTGAAGAAATCCCCTTTCCTGCTCTCTTTCTGTTTTTCCAAAATTCATTCACGGATCGCGACGCACATTCTCCAGCGGTTCTTCACCGTAAAGCTCAAGCAGGTGGCCCATCTTATCACGCTTACAGCGCAGATAGCTCTTATTCTCTTTATCACCGGGAATTTCAATGGGCAGACGCTCCGTTACCTGCAGACCATACCCCTCAAGGCCGACAATTTTTTTAGGATTATTGGTCAACAGCCGCATTTGTCGCACTCCCAGATCCCGCAGGATCTGGGCGCCGATACCGTAATCACGCAAGTCAGGCTTAAAACCCAGTTCTACGTTGGCTTCAACGGTGTCAAGCCCCTCCTCGTCCTGCAGTTTATATGCGCGCAGCTTGTTTACCAGCCCTATACCCCGTCCCTCCTGGCGCATATACAGGACAACGCCACTGCCCTCCTGATCCACCATTTGCATCGCCGCATGCAGCTGTTCGCCGCAATCACAACGGGCCGAACCAAATACATCGCCGGTCAGACATTCGGAATGCACACGAACCATAACCGGACGGTCCGAATCAATCTCGCCTTTGACCAGGGCAATATGTTCAAAATCATCCACGTCGTTGGTGTAGGCGATAACCTTGAACTCTCCGGCATGTTCCGTGGGTAAACGGGCTTCAGCCGCCCGATGCACCAGCATATCCTTGCGCAACCGGTAGGCAACCAGATCAGCGATGGTGGCAATTTTAATATCATGCTCGGCCGCAAATTTTTTCAGATCCGGCATCCGGGCCATGGTGCCGTCATCCTTCATAATCTCGCAGATAACACCGGCTGTCCGCATCCCGGCCAATCGGGCCAGATCAACGGAACCTTCCGTCTGACCGGTACGCACAAGTACACCACCCTCACGGGCACGAAGAGGAAAGATATGGCCGGGGCTGATAATATCCCGAGGCGTTGCGTCGATGGCTACTGCCGCTTCAATGGTACGGGCACGATCCGCCGCTGAAATTCCGGTACTGACACCGGTACGGGCCTCAATACTGATGGTAAAACCGGTACCGTAAGGAGATTGATTGTTCTGTACCATCATGGGCAGACCAAGCTGCTCAATAATATCGGGACTCATGGCCAGACAGATCAGGCCGCGGCCATGGGTAGCCATAAAATTGATCGCTTCCGGCGTTATCTTTTCAGCGGCCATGCACAGGTCGCCCTCGTTTTCCCGATCCTCATCATCTACCAGAATAATCATCTTGCCATCTTGTATATCTTTGATGACATCTTCTATAGGGCTTACTGCCATGATAAACCTCGTTATGTATATTCGAGCCGCAATTTTCCTCTTTGCAGACCGATCTTCAAAATATTTTCCAACAGACCCTCGACGTTCTATCGCAAAAAACCATGTTCGGCAAGAAAAGCAGGGTTTATTCCGCTTTCCTGCCCGGGGGATTCCGACTGCTCCGCAAGGAGCTTTTCCACATACTTACCGATTATATCAACTTCAATATTGACCTTGTCCCCTGCTTTCAAGTCGCCAAGGGTAGTCACCGCCAGCGTATGGGGAATGATGGAGACGGAAAAACGGTTCCCCTGACAACTGTTGACCGTCAGACTGACCCCGTTAACAGTGACCGATCCTTTTTCAATAATATACCGGGTAAGGCCCTCGTCAAGGGAAAAGGTAAACAGGGTAAAATCACCGGTCGCCCGCCGTTCCTCAACCCGCCCCAGAGAATCCACATGACCGCTGACAAGATGGCCGCCCAATCGGTCGGCAAGACGAAGCGCACGTTCAAGATTCACCCGACTGCCGACTTCCAGAGAACCAAGTCCGGTCCGGGAAAGACTTTCCGGGGAAACATCGACCAGAAAACGACGCCCGCTGATTTCCCTGGCCGTTAAACAGGTACCGTTGACGGCAATGGACTCCCCCTCTTCAGGATCAGTCAGCTCAAAACCAGCCTCCAGACAAAAAACCATGCCGCCGCCTGCGGGATGTCTTGCGACGACCTTGCCGATACCCTGAATTATTCCGGTAAACACGCCTACTCCTCTGTCAACTCATCGGCCCGTTGCAAAAATTCCTCGGCAAGTCGCCGGTGCTTAAAATTTGCGTGGATTGAGGATATGGTCCTGTATGAATCAGCGGCCTCTGATATCCGGCCCTGCTGGATATATACCTCGGCCATGACCGTAAGTATTTCAACTGCCCCCTTTGGATTTTTAGTCAGCTGATAATGTTCAAGCATATCAAAGAGCAACTCCTGCGCCTCATCAAGACGATCGAGTTTTCGATAGCAGGCGGCCATTTTTTTGTGCAGGGACAAAATGGAAAATGAATCATCTTCCTGTTGGCAGATATCCCTGGCCCGCCGGTAATTTCCCAGGGCCATTTCATATTCTTCCCTGCCCATGCAGGCATCACCGAGCCTGTCGGCGGCATTGGCAATCCCCTGCACATCATTCTGCTCTTCAAAGCCCCGCAGAGCATTATGAAAAGAAAGAGCGGCCGCCGCATAATCGCCGGCAGTGTATTGCTCCCGGCCCTTGATATAATCGCGACGGGCCGGATTTTTCATGTCATCATCCCCGTCGGAACCGGTCCTGCTTTCCATGGGGCCTATCGAATCAAGCGGTTGAATATTTTCGCTTACCATTGTTATTCTCCTGTTCTCTCCATAAGAAGCCTGTATGCCCGGCAAGCCGGCAGCCCGGCAGGCATATCAGTTTCTGATCAATGCCACCGCTGCAAAAGCCAGGGCCGCAACACTGGTCGTCTTCATCTCGCCCCGCTCAAAATAAGTCAGCTCACTGTCATCCTTCTCCAGGCCGATAATCTGCATCAACGCCTCTTTTGCCCGGATACGTCCAAGCAACCTGACCATCAAACCACGAATGACGGGATTCTCATGGGCTAAAAAATGAAAAGTGGAGTAAAATGGGGTGTTACGAATGAGATCCGGACGGGTGGATGCTATTTCACCCAAACCCCACAAAACCGCTTCCTGGGTAGCGGGGTCACCCATAAAATTCAAGAGATAGCGGGTAAAAGCCCCATAAATATCCGGACGTAATGCAATGATTGCACCAATGGTCTCCACCATTCCCCAGGGAGTGGCGGCGGAATCGCTGCAGGCCTCAAATAACCGGTGCAGCATATCGGCAACCGGTCCAGGCTCGCGGCTCGCCACCTGCGCGCACACCTGACCGATAATCCAGGCGATTCTGTATCGTTCACCGCTATCGGGCTGATAGAGCAACCGCTGTAGAAACCGCAGCGTGCGCCTGTCATCGAAACAAAGGCTCACCAGCTCGTCTATTGCATTTTTCCCGGCCAGTGCCTTTACTTCCCGTTTACTGGTCCGCCGTTGCGACCGGCCGGACCCATTTACAGCGGCGGGGGGAGTATCCCTTTCCCCTGTCGATTCTGCAATTGTGCCACCGGCGCCGTCCACCTCTTGCCGGCGCTGTTTTTGTGCAAAACGTTTTGCAATATCGGAAATTTCCGTATGTAAACGGACGAAATACAGTACACCCCGAACTGCACGGCCATCAAGATTCCGTTTCGGAACGACCTGGTGGGTAACATCGTCATAATCCTCCAGACGACCGGTGAGGTAATCATCTTCCGGGATCAGTTCCCAGGCAAAATCCCAGTTATCATGACAGGCATAAACCAGACATTCCACCATGGCGGCGCCAACATTATGACCGGTGGCATCAGCAACGTAAACCGCTCCGCATTCACAGGTGCCGACCGGGAATTCCGTCATTTTACGCTGGGCCGATTCCCTTGGCCGTCCCACGTCCATACCGCAGAACGGACACCAGGGTTTAACAACCGCTTCCGACATGCCTGCCATGATTTACCCTGCCAGTTTCCGGTCCAGAGCTTCTGTAAAACGGGGATCAACCGGATAACCAAGATCACCGGCCTTATCAGCATTTATCTTCGCCTCTGCATACTCTCCATTAAAATACAGGGCAACGGCAAGATTGTTGCGCGCCATGGAAGAATCAGGTTCCAGGGTGACGGCCTGCCGGGCAGCTTCAACGGCCTTTTCATCCTGCTGGTTCATGGTATAGGCACTGGTCAAGTTGATCCAGGCCGTCAGCAGGTTCGGGTCCACCTGTATTGCCTTGTCATAACTGCCGATAGCCTCTTCAACCATCCCCTGACGTTGGCGTATAAGGCCGATATTAACATGCGCTTCCGCCATATTCGGAGTAATGGCCAACGCCTTTTCGTTGAGCGAAAGTGCTCGATCCATATCTCCCTGATCAAAGAGTATCGCCCCCAGATTTATCATACTTTCCACGGAATGGTCATCAAGTTCCAGCGCTTTTTCCAGCTCAGCTATCGCCTCGTCGATCCGGCCAACCTGCCGGTATACCAGCCCCAGCTGATGATGGGCTATCACATTTTCCGGCTTTTCAGCGCACACCTTTTCAAGGTCTGCAATAACCTTTTGCAAATCAGCCTGTTGTTCATTATCAGACATGAAAAATCCTCTGGCATTTATTTATTTTTTTATTTGAGTACCATCATTGTTCAGCAAAAAGGGATAACATCGCTAAAGCCGAAACAACATCTTGCCTGTTGCTTTATTTAAGCATGAATTAATGTCATTACATTTCACCAGAAAAAGCGATGGTTCCTTGATTTCAGCTTGGCTGAGTTTCAGTGGTAATCAGATATTTTTATATTGTTTTTATTCTAAAATCCCGACTGATACCTGAATTAAGATATTTTCATTTCGCCCCAATTTGCTGGTTTTGTGCTATTTCATTGTAGATAAGTGCAAGGCTCAATTTGGGCCTCAATTACTCATCTCTAAATACTCCGAGCAAAAAGGGGCTTAATTATACAACAGTATGCATGAAATTACGAAAGGCAAGCGACAACATACCAAAAAACAATCTCCATAATTATGGTACAAGGAATAATCCTTTTTATTGCGACCACCTGTCCTCGCAGGAAAATAATCGTTCAT
Source organism: Desulfobulbaceae bacterium (assembly GCA_026986885.1). The sequence continues at coordinate 468 of JALSNT010000647.1, read as the reverse complement.
TGCCCGCCTCACCAAGGACCTGCCGCGCAGTGACAATATCCATTTTTATCTGGGCAACAAGTTCGTCAATTCCAGAAAATTTTTTCTCACCCCGCAGGTAGCGCAGCAGATTTATCTTAATGGGATGACCATATATATCACTGCTGAAATCAAAAATATGGGTTTCCGCCACCAGTTTATTGTCACCAAAGGTGGGATTATAACCGATATTTGATACGCCGCCGAACACTTTGCCATCATACACAACCTGGGTAACATATACCCCTTTTTTTGGGCAAAGATCCTCTTCACTGATCTTCAAATTGGCAGTAGGAAAACCGAGTTCCCGGCCGCCGCGCTGCCTTCCCCGCTGTACCTCACCATGGATCTGATAATAACGTCCTAACAAAAGGCGCGCATCCCGCATCCGCCCCTCGGTAACCAGTTCTCTTATTTTTGTACTGGAAACCAGCATCCCATTTTCATAAT
>JALSNT010000646.1 GCA_026986885.1 Desulfobulbaceae bacterium | reverse complement strand
CCATCTCTCATAGCAGGTTTTCCAGGTTGATCTATTTTTAAGACAAGAGCAAATCTTGACAAAATCGTGGGAATACAGTAGCCTCTCCCGTTAATGTAGAGATAATTAATGCTCTGCCTTCCATTGTTTCTTTCCCTGTTTTCACAAGTAACTTCTAAAGTTTTCAAGGAGTTAACTGAAAATTTTACTTCTTTTGGTGCGCGCATGTCAAAAAAAGCTATGGACACAAATCCCGGATTCAGTGCCGAAGTCATGGCCCAGCCGGGAGGAGCCCATTTAAACGCCTGTTTTTCCTGCGGGGCCTGCAGCGGGGCCTGCCCTGTCAGTCAGGCTATTTCTGAATTCGATCCGCGTAAAATTATCCACATGATACGCATGGGGCTGGAGGAACGTATTCTCGGCTCCGACCTGCTCTGGTACTGTTCCGGCTGCCGCAGCTGCGTGCCCGTATGTCCGCAGGAGGTCAGCTTTGCCGACATCATGGGGGCCCTGGCAAAACTGGCGGTGAAAAAGAACTACATTACACCCGATCAACTGGTGGAAAACGGCAAGGCCGCTGAAGTACAACGTGATCTCTGCGTTTCCTGTCTGACCTGTGTCCGGGTCTGCCCCTGGGATATTCCCAAAATTGACGACGGGGGTTTTGCATGTATTGACGTTGAAACCTGCAGGGCCTGCGGCATCTGCGTGGCCGAATGCCCTGCCCAGGCCATTATTTTACATGAATCAGAGGATGAACGGCTGCTGTCCGCCTGTACTGTCTGATTTTACATGATTTTGTGGAGCAACCCATGAGTTTTACCCCTGATATCCGCTTGTTCAGTTGTCATTATACCTCGCAGCAGAGTCTGGCCCATGATGGCAAAGAACTGCAGGAACTTGGTTTTCCCGAAAATATCCGGATTACCCGTATCCCCTGTACCGGCAAACTTGAGATCGCAACCATGCTCAAGGCCTTTGAAGACGGCGCGGACGCTGTTTATGTGGTCGGTTGTCCGGTCAACGGCTGTCACAATGTTCAGGGAAGCCAACGGGCCGCCAAACGGGTAGCGGCCGTACGGGAAATGCTGCAGGAACTGGATGTTGAACCGGAGAGAGTACGGATGTATCACCTGAGCCGTGGCCTGCATCCTGAATTTATCAAGGCCGGCCTGGAAATGAATACCCGTATTGCAAAGATCGGCCCGAGCCCGTTTTAACCGGACAGCAAATTCCGAATCTACCTGATAGAGGTGCTGCGATGATAGTTGCCGAGCGTAAGCCGCTTGCTGAAATATTGGAAATGGTCAAAGAGTGTAAAAAGATCCTGGTACTTGCCTGCCGGGGATGTGTAACCGTCTGCTCTGCCGGTGGAGAAAGGGAGGCCGAAATCCTGGCATCGCTGATTCGCCTGGGCATGAAAAAAAGCGGGCTGAGCTGCGAGGTGATCGAAGGCTCACTTGTCCGCCAGTGCGACCGGGAATACGTAGACGCCATAGACCAGTGGCAGGGACAATATGATGCCATTGTTTCCACCGCCTGCGGTGTCGGGGTCAATTTTATCGCCAACCTGCGCCCGAATGACAATGTCTTTCCCGCTCTTAACACCACCTTTTTCGGCGGTTCGGCGGAACAGGGGATCTGGAGCGAACAATGCGCCGGCTGCGGCGACTGCGTTCTCCATTTGACCGGCGGCCTCTGCCCGGTGGCCAGATGCGCCAAAAGCCTGATGAACGGCCCCTGCGGCGGTTCGGTTGACGGTCGCTGCGAAATAGATCCCAACGTCGACTGTGTCTGGCAGATGATCTATGATCGCATGGGAAGACTGGACCGACAGCAGGAAATGACAAAATCCGCCCCCATTCGTGACTGGTCAACCGCCGGCCATGGTGGACCCCGCAAACAGGTTCGCGAGGACCTGACCGTCTCCTGAAACCGGTTTACAACAGCCGGGTGCAATTCAATTGCCCTGATATTCGTTCCACTTCTTCCGGGCCGTCCCTCTCCCTTGCCGGGGCCCGAAAGAAAATCATTGCCTGCCTGACACCCCTGCCCCGGGAAACAGTTTCACTTGCACGCGGACTTGGCCGGGTTCCTGTTCAGTCGATTAAAAGTACACGCCCCAAACCTTTTTTTGATCAATCAACCAGGGACGGTTATGCCCTTGGCGAACATCCTCTTACCGCCGGCAATAATTGCCTGTTTACCCTGATCGGGGAAATTGCCGCCGGCTCAACAACACCCCATACCCTGACAGCCGGTCAGGCTGTCCGCATCATGACGGGCGCCCGACTCCCTGTCGGCTGCCGCCGAGTTGTTCCCTTTGAACTGTGCGGAGAAAAGGACAACAGAGTTCTCATTCCTTCCCGTTTGCTGAAATCACCACAGATGTTTATCCGTCGCCGCGGGCAGGACCTGCAGGCAAACCGGGTAATCGCCGGCGCCGGTAAACGGCTGCTGCCGGATCACCTGCTGCTGTTGGCGGAAAATGGTTTGACCAATGTAGCAGTGCATCGTCAACCCGGGGTAGCCGTCCTCTGTACCGGCAGTGAGCTGGTCACTCCGGGGAAAAAAATTATTCAGGGTCAGAAAGTATCGGGTAACGGAGTATTGCTGCAGGGACTCATACAGGAAGCCGGGGGCACATGCATACATGCGGCAACAGTTGGAGACAGCAGGGAGGCCATCGCCGCAGAACTGGAACGGTTGCTGACCCTCGGCCCGGATATGATCATAACGACCGGTGGTATGGGCCCGGGGAAATTTGATCTTCTGGAACAAATTTTCACCCGCCTGCAAGGTGAACTTCTCTATAACAGCCTCAAGGTTCGTCCGGGAAAATCCACCCTGTTCGGCCTGTTGGCGGGAATACCATTTTTCGGCCTGCCCGGTCCGCCGCCTGCCGTCCGCCTGCTGTTCCATGAACTGGTTGCCCCGGCCATCTACCGGTTGCAGGGGATGCGGCGCCCCGTTCCACCCACCCACACGGCACAACTGCTTGAACCGATTGCCGCCGGCAAAAGCAGCCATCTCAATCTCAAGGGCGGGGTGGTCACCCACCGGGACGGCAGACTGTGTGTACGCCTGGCCGGGAACCGGGATGCGGTTAACGGTGTCCTGCACCTGCGGGGGAAGAAACATCCTTTTGGCGTCGGTGACAAGGTAACCGTTCGCCTGACAGCTCCTTATTCCGGTTGACAGCGGGGACAGAAAAACGTCGCCCGACCCCCTGTTTTTCTTTTCTCCACCGGGGTTCCACACTGCTTGCAGGCTAATTCCCCCCGGCCGTACACCTTGAGCTGCAGTTGAAAATAACCAGGTGAACCACTGCTGCCGACAAAATCAGAAATTGTGCTGCCCCCCGCCTTGATTGCCCTGGATAAAATATCCCTGCTCTCCAGGGCAATGGCCTGCCACTCTGCATCAGTTATTGTATCTACCGGGGTTTCGGGAAAGATACCGGCGGCAAAGAGAATTTCATTGGCGTAAATATTGCCGATGCCGGCAACCAGGCGGCTGTCCATGAGAAATGATTTGACCGGCTGCCGACGTCTTGCCGCCAGTCCTTGCAATGTGGTTCCTGTAAATTCCGCGCTGAACGGTTCAATCCCCTTGCCCCGGTTAAACCTCTCTTCCAGTTTGCCGGCATTCTCTGCGGGCCAGACAAGGATGGAACCGAATCTGCGGCTGTCGTTAAAACGCATCTCCATCCGGTTATCAAGAAGCAGCCGCAAATGATCATGCCGGGCACGGGGAGTATTACCGGGGAAAAGACCGATTTTACCGGTCATACCCAGGTGCAGCACCAAAACAGAGCCATCCTCCATCCTGACAAGCAGATACTTGGCCCGCCGATCAACCGTACGCACCTGCCGACCGGCTATGGATTCCCGTAAAAGCTTACGTGGTATCGGCGTACGTAACCGTTTGTTACTCCAGGATACGGCAATAATTTTTCTACCCGGCAAATGGGGCAGCAGGCCGCGGCGGGTAACCTCGACTTCAGGTAATTCCGGCATGTTTCATCCCCCGCACCAGGCAAGCATATAATCATTGAGCATAACGACACTCACCTCTTTTTGCTGAATATTACCGACAAGCCGACACTGCATATTCCAGCATTGTCCCGGCAGAACTTCAATCTTTTCAACAATAATTGCCTCAAACAGACCAGGCCGGTCATGGAGACTACATTTTTTCAATGCCTCCTTGCCCGACCAGATCAGGGTTAAAGCCTCTTCAAGGGAACCGGCAAGCACCTGCCCGGCCAGATGAAGCTCCTCCCGGCTGCATATCCGATCCCCCACCCTGCCGATTCGTGGCTCAATCCGCTGGATATCGACGCCGCACTCCTTTTCAGCAGCCATGGCCACTGCATACCGTCGACTGTGGGAAATGGAAAGTTGAGATATCCGGGATCCGTCCGGCACCGTACAACAGGGGCGGCCATGCTCATCGGCAAGGATGGTTATTTCATCAGCAGCGTATTGAGCGGCAATGCCGTCAGCAGTGCGCAACATTGCGGCCTTGGCGGCAAGACGGCCGCTCAGCCATTCATGGTAACGCCGGGCAAAGCGAAATCTACCTGTGTATTGCCGTTCTTCCGGGCTGAGCCGGGCAAGAAGTAAACGCTCATTTTGCGCAAGCAACTCCCGTACCTGAAAGATATCCACCAGGGCAAGACAATACTCAGCTGCATCGTGACAGCGAACAACCAGGCAATTTTCCTGATCAATCCGTTGGGGAAAAAAGTCGTCCATATTTCTTTCCTGTGGACAAAGTGTTGTCATATCGCTGGAAGGGAGTATAATTGATTTTCTTTTGACCTGAATTGAGCGTTTCATCCACAATCCCGTTCTTATCCTGTTGTCCGCAAACGGCACCGGGTTAACCATATAACCTGATATAATGATTTCTTTTCATAATTTTAACTCTTTTGACATTGTCGTCGCAGTAATTTTTCTTTTTTTCGTTGTCCGGGGCGGCTGGATAGGCTTTATGCGCCAGTTGGCCGCCTTCCTTGCCCTGGTGGGCAGTTACTGGATTGCCGGTCGCTATACTACCCTGCTGATGCCCTATGTCGATGATTTTATCCGGAACCCGAAGATGGTTTTTTTTGCCAGTTTCGCCTTACTGTTCTGCGTCAGTGGTCTGCTGTTCATCCTGGGCGGCAAAGTCCTGCACAAGGTGATGGAGATAACCCTGCTTGGCTGGTTCGACCGGTTCTTAGGCATCATTCTTGGCGCGGCCAAGGCCCTGGTTGTTGCCTCCTTTCTCTATATGGTGCTTGCCTCCAGTCTGTCGGCCTCCAACGACCTGTTGAAAAAATCATTCACTTCCCCCTATCTGTCCCAGGGAGCAGCCGTCCTCCACCAATTGATTCAGGACCCGCAGCTGCGAAAGCAATTTATCCCCAAAAAACCGGCCATCCTCGAAGAGGCGCTGAAAGAATTGAAACCGGCGGCTAAAAAATCTCATCCTCCCGCCAACGGGTCCCGATAATAAAATTTCGCCAGCCGCCTGGTCGAGACGCCTGCCAGCATACCGGCCAGCATCAACTGGTTGATCAGGGTTGTCCGCAGAATCCCTAATTGCTGCCAGCGTCTTGCTGAGGTTGTTACCGAAACAGGGGCCAGGGCGATTTTACCGTGTCGCCGCAGGCGACGCAGAAGCGGTATCTCCTCAAGGATCGGCTGATCCGGGAAACCACCGATCTCCTGAAAAACAGCTTTCTTCATAAATATTGCCTGGTCGCCATAGGGCAGCGAGAGCAGTCGACTGCGCAGGTTGACGCCTTTTTCAATCACCCGGTATCCAGGGCCGGGATGATCAATCCTGAGTTTAAAGGCACCGGCCGCCACATGTGGACGTTGCAGCACTTTATTGACATAATACTGGAAATCACCGGGCAGTCGGCTATCACAATGAAGAAAAAGGAGGGAGTCGCCGGTGGCTGTCGCCGCTCCCGCATTCTGCTGCCCTCCTCGTCCGGGTGCTGCCCCAAGCAGACGAACCGGATAACGTTCAATCAGTTGTCTGGTCCGATCGGTTGAGCCGCCGTCAACCAGAATGTGTTCATGGACGGATAATCCTGCCATGGCCTCAAGAAAAGAGACGATCTGTTGCTCTTCGTTAAGAACGGGTGTAATAATCGAAATATTCAAGGTCTTCCGGGCGGTCAATGTCGTGGAGCAGGGGAAGGAGCGCATATGAAATACCCGCGTTTTTTATCCGGGCAATGGTGTCGGCAAGCACGTTTGCCGTCCCCCAGGCAATAGTATCCATCAACGGGTGAAGATCAGCAGGCGCATAGCGGCTGCCTATCCCTA
>JALSNT010000645.1 GCA_026986885.1 Desulfobulbaceae bacterium | reverse complement strand
GTTTGACGGGTTGTGCGAAAACATGGAAGGCGCGGCCGTGGCCCGTGTCTGCGAGGCATTTGCGCTGCCCTGTCTGGAACTGCGCTGCATCAGCAATTTTGTTGAAGATCGTGATTCTGATAACTGGCGGTTAAAAGAAGCCTGTCGCCGTGCCGGGGCAACGGCAGCCCTGCTGGCGCAAACCCTGAACCCTGAACCCTGAACCCTGAACCCGAAACCCTGAACCCTGAACCCTGAACCCAAAACCCAAAACCCAAAACCCTGAACCCTGAACCTTGAACCCTGAACCCAAAACCCTGAACCCGGAACCCCTCTCCATCGGCTATTCACCCTGCCCCAACGACACCTTTATATTTTATGCCCTGACACACGGGCTTGTTCCTCTGCGGCGGGCAACGCTTGCCGAGCCTGTCCTCGCCGATGTGGAACAGTTGAACCTCTGGGCCAGGCAGGGACGTCTTGATGTGAGCAAGCTTTCCTTTCATGCCCTCGGCCATCTGACCGGTGACTATGTATTGCTCTCCAGCGGTGCGGCCCTGGGGCGAGGCTGCGGGCCGCTGCTGGTAAGTGGTGATGCGTCTTTTCGCGTCAATGAAAATAGTCGTATCGCCGTCCCGGGCACCTACACAACCGCTGCCTTGCTGCTGGCGCTTTTTGCGCCGCAGGTCAAACAAACTGTGGTCCTGCGCTTTGATAAAATCATGGCCGCCGTGCAAAAGGGTGATGTGGATGCCGGGGTCATTATCCATGAAGGACGCTTTACCTATCCGGGCATGGGACTTTTTTGTATCCAGGATCTGGGCCTCTGGTGGGAGGAGGAGACCGGTTATCCCATCCCGCTTGGTTGTATCGCCGCCCGTGCCTCTCTGGAAGACGATGTCCTGCTTGATATCAACCAGGGAATCAGAAAAAGCCTGCAGTGGATACGGCAGCATCACGGGCAGGGAATGGCATATATCCGTTCCCATGCCCAGGAACTTGACGATGCGGTGCTCGCGGATCATATTGATTTGTATGTCAATGATTTTTCGGAGAATCTTGGTGGCGAAGGAGTCGCGGCCGTGCGGGAGCTGCTGGCACGGGGACGCGAGCAGTCCATTTTTGCCGGAAGCGGTGAACTTAAATGGGTGCCATGATGCAGATTGACGACAATGGGGGCGGTAACCATGATTTTCTGCCGATCTTAGGGATCTGCGGCAGCAGCGGGGCAGGTAAGACGACCCTGCTTGAGGCCTTGATTCCTAAATTTATCGGTTTGGGTCTGCGGGTGGCCGTGGTCAAACACGGGGCGCACCGGGTGCGGATCGATGCACCGGGAAAGGACAGCGATCGTTTTTTTCAGGCCGGCGCTGATGTGGCCCTGTTCGGTGCAGAATTTTTTTTCCGCAGGCATCATGCTGATAATTTTGAATTTTTTCTGCATAATCTCTGCCGTGATTATGATCTGGTCCTGGTGGAAGGCCATGCCTCCACGCCCGTGGACAAGATCTGGCTGCTTGGTAAGGGGCATAGCCGGCCGCCCGATAATCGAGGAACTGTTGTCCATGTTGTTGCGCCGGAGGCGCGCCGGGTGGAAGTACTTTATGACTGGATTTTACAATGGCTTGCCGACCGATGCCTGCGGGTGCCGCTCTATGGCTGCCTCTTGATCGGCGGCAGGAGCAGCCGTATGGGACGGCCTAAACACCTGATCAGGGAGAACGGCATCACCTGGATTGAGCAGGCAGTGGCCAGGATTGAACCCCACGTACATCAGGTGGTGCTTGCCGGTAAAGGCGAGGTGCCGGCTTCGCTGGCGCATCTTTCCCGGGTTGCCGATGTTCCCGGTCTTGCCGGACCCCTTGCCGGATTGCTTGCGGTCCTGCGCTGGCAGCCAAAGGCCTCCTGGCTGCTGGTGGCCTGTGACCAGCCAACTATTGACCCCCGGGTTTTCAACTGGCTTAAAGCAAAGAGAAAGCCGGGTGTAAGAGCGGTCCTGCCGGACCTGCGGGGGGATGGCCGGGTGGAACCTTTGCTGGCCTGGTATGATTTTCGCTGTCGGACTGCCGTGGAGGAACTGGTGGCCGCCGACTGCCTGCGGCCCGGTGCTCTTGTGGGGCGGCCCGGTGTCATCACGCCCCGGCCTCCGGCCGACCTGCATGGTTGCTGGCGCAATATCAATACACCCCTTGAATTGGAGTCGTTGCGGGCAACAAAATCTTCCGGGTCAATCTGAAATGAGGATGGTGATATGAAGTCATCAAAGGGTGCGGGGCAACGCGATCCTGCCTTGTCGGCAAATGGTTTTGATCCCCATTTCACGGTATTCCATGAGCTGATGGCCTTCAAGGTTCAGGAAATTCTCCTGGTCTCCAGTCCCTATGATGCCTATATCATGGAAGAGGACAACTCCATGACCTCCCGCATCATCAATGAATACCATGGTCTTAATCTCAGTCGTCCTCCCAGAATCACCCGGGCGACCACGGCCGAACAGGCCCTGAACATTCTTGATGATAAATACTTTGATTTGGTTATCACCATGCCCCATCTTGGGGAGATGGATGGGTATTGTTTCGGTCGAGAGGTAAAAAAACTCTATCCCGACCTGCCCGTTATTCTGCTGGCCCACTCCGTGCGTGATGCCGTTATCCCCGGGCAGGAGAATGACTGCACCTGTGTTGACAATGCCTATGTCTGGTGCTGTGATTCCGACATTCTGCTGGCGATAGTTAAAAATGTGGAAGACCGCTTAAACGTTGAGGTTGATACGGCCAAGGCCATGGTTCGGGTAATCCTTTTTGTTGAGGACTCGCCGTTGTACCGGTCGCAGTTGCTGCCGATGCTGTATGCGGAAGTGGTCAGGCAGACCCAGTCCGTACTTGATGAGGGGCTCAATGAAAAACACCGGTTATTGAAAATGCGGGCCCGGCCGAAGATCTTGACGGCCTCCACCTATGAACAGGCAATCGCCCTGTTTGAACAGTACCGGCAATATATTTTCTGTGTGTTGTCGGATGTCCGCTTCCCTAAAAACGGAACACTTGATGAAAAGGCCGGTATTGATCTGCTCGCCACCTTTCGCAGCGAACAACCCGATCTGCCGCTTCTCCTGCTCAGTACGGATGCGGAAAACCGGGCCGGTGCCGCCCTGCTTGCTGCGGCCTTTGTCGAGAAAAATACCAAGAAGATCCGGGATAAAATCCATGATTTTTTTCTGCGATACCTGGGATTCGGAGATTTTATTTTTTGTCTCCCTGACGGCACCGAGGTCGGCCGGGCGAAAAATCTGCATGATTTTGAAGCACAGTTGAAAACCGTGCCGCTGGAATCGATTCTGTATCACGGCCGTAACAATCATTTTTGCAACTGGGCCATGGCACGGGCGGAGATAGCCCTTGCCATCAGACTGCACAAACGTTTTTTTTATCATGAGGTCAGTGGTGAAATTCTGCGGGAAGAAATGGTGCGTAAGGTCCATGCCCTGCGCAAGATCAGGCAGCAGGGCGTGGTCGCCCAGTTTGACCGCCTAAATTTCGATCCGGAAATCATGGATTTCGTCAAAATCGGCAAAGGTTCCATGGGCGGCAAGGCCAGGGGCCTGGCCTTTATCTCTTCCTGGCTGTACCACTCCGGCAACAGGCTGTCGGAGGCGGACAGGCAAACCGTTACCATCCCGCCGACCTGTATTATTACTGCCGATGGTTTCAATGATTTTATCATTACCAATAATTTGAGTTACCGGGAAGGTGAATCCGATGACGATATTGGTGCCCGTTTTGTCCAGGCCTCTTTGCCGGAGTGGCTGGCAAAGGATCTGCGCGCATTTCTGGAAAAAACCACGGGGCCGATATCCGTTCGTTCTTCCAGTCTGCTTGAAGATGCCCAGTCCCGACCGTATGCCGGGCTGTATAATACCTTTATGCTGGTGAACGGGGCCGCGGATTTTGCAATTCGTTTTCACCAGTTGCAGGAGGCGGTCAAGCTGGTGTATGCCTCCACCTGGTATGCCGGACCCCGGGCATTTTCCCGCTCCATCGGTCAAACCGTGGATGATGCCATGGCGGTTATCATTCAGAGGCTGGCCGGCAGTCGTTATAACGGCTATTTTTATCCGGCGATTTCCGGGGTTGTCCAGTCCTATAATTATTATCCGATTGCGCCGATGAGTTCACAGGACGGTATTGCCCATATTGCCGTTGGTTTTGGCAAAACAGTGGTCGAGGGCGAGCAGAGCCTCCGTTTTTCGCCCGCCTGGCCCGGGCATCTGCCGCAGTTTTCCACGGTTGATGATATCCTGGCCAATGCCCAGCGCTGGATGTACTGCCTTGACTGTACGCATCCGGAGGAATTCTCTTTCAAGGAGGGTAACCTGGTGCGCAGGCCCATTGACCAGGCGGTCGATGAGCGACCTGTGCGGATGCTCTCTTCCACCTTTTTTCCCGAGGAATACCGGATCCGGGATGCGGACCTGCCCGGTTCCAAGGTGGTGACCTTTGCCTCAATTCTTAAATACAACAGCTATCCTCTGCCGGATTTGTTGAAAGAGTTGCTGGCAATCGGCAGGAAGGGCATGGGCTGTGAAGTGGAAATTGAATTTGCCGTGGACCTGCACCGGGATCCAGGCCGGAGTGTCTTTTATTTTCTGCAGATCCGGCCCATTGTCACCGCCAACGAGCATCTGCAGATTACGATAAATGAGGATGAACGGCAACGCAGTATTCTGCATTCCCTCCGGGCCCTGGGGCACGGGCGGTACGAAACGATCCGGGATATTGTCTTTGTCCGGCAGGAAGGCTTTGATGTCGCCCTGACCAAAAAAATGGCCGCAGAGATAAGCCGGATAAACAGCGGTCTGCACAAGGCAGGGCGTCCCTATCTGCTGATCGGGCCGGGGCGTTGGGGCACGGCTGATCCCTGGCTGGGGATTCCGGTCCGCTGGGACGATATCTCCGGTGTCGGCGCCATTGTTGAACTCCAGGATTGCAGTATCCGGGCCGAGCCTTCCCAAGGGTCCCATTTTTTTCAAAATATCACCTCGCTGGGAATACCCTATCTCATGGTGCGGGACGCGCGCTGCGCCCAGGGTGCCGGCGAGGAAAAGGAGGGAAAAGAATTTGTTGACTGGGAATATATTCAAGGATTGGGCAGTGTTGTCAAAGGTGACTTTATCACCCATGTTAGCCTGCCGGACCCGTTTGTTCTCAAGGTGGACGGACACACGTCGGAAGCTGTCTTCTATCCGTGACAGAGAACAGGTGTCATAGGTCAAATGGCAGCAGGGATTCTGCCTGCGGCGTACATAGCTGGGCCCGTTGATTTAATGTATTTTCGCCCAATCTCTTTGTTATACGAAAAATTTTATCCTGGGAATATTCGGCCTGTGGTAAAATTTTTCGTATGCCTCGATCTTGAGCGAAAATCCTATTAAATCAACAGACTCATAGCTGCGGGTAACTTTTCTTGCATCCTCCGGTTCATTTTTTTGTCCTGCCGATATACCCTTGCATATTGATCATAAAAGAGTTAAATTATGGTCGACCATAATTTAGACCATGAAGGAGTTTTAAATGAAAATACTTTCACTGTCTGAGGCGAAGATGAAATTGAGTGCCCTGGTGGAATCGGTATCTGCCGTTGAAGAAGAAATTGTCATTACGAAAAACGGCTCTCCGGCAGCAGTTTTGGTCAGTCCGGATGAATTTGACAGTTGGAAAGAAACATCCGTTGTACGCTTTGATTCTGCTTTAATGCAGGAGATTAAAGAAGGACTGATTTCCTTTAAGAACGACAAAACATATCTTTATAGCCTGGAAGATCTTTTTCAGGAAACGGAGCAGTGAGCAGTGGCTACCGATTGCGCGTTTCCGGTGACCTGGCATCGTTTGTCAGGAAACTGCATCCGCAAATAAAGAGAAAGGTGCGCGCTGGACTCGATGATATCCTTACTGATCCCGCCTGCGGTAAACCCCTGAAATTGGAACTTGCCGGCTTATGGAGTTATAGAATAGGTCGATTTCGAATCATTTATCGTATCGGCGAACAAAAAGTTATTGAATTGGTAACCATAGGGCCTCGGAAAAATATTTACGAAGAAACCTATCGTTTAATGGCAAAACAATTACATAAAGAGGGATAGCCTTGGAAAAAATACTTTCCCGGATCATGGATCGGGATCCTGAGCAGAAAGAATTTCATCAGGCCGTACATGAAGTGATGGAAACGGTGCGACCGGTACTGGAACGTAATCCTGAGTATCGGCAGCAGGCGGTCCTTGAGCGAATCACCGAACCGGAACGGGTTATTCTCTTTCGGGTGCCGTGGATGGATGATCAGGGACAGGTACATGTCAATCGGG
>JALSNT010000644.1 GCA_026986885.1 Desulfobulbaceae bacterium | reverse complement strand
CCGGTGGTGCCGATTTTTTTGCCCTTGGCCAGGGATGCTTCACGGGCATGGTCAAGCATCTTATGATAAGGCATAATGAGGTGAGCCTTTTCACTGATCATCAGGCGGGCGGGAGTCACCGGTAACCCCTTTTCACGTAGTTCATCCATTTCCTGCAGTAATACGCCGGGGTCGATGATGACTCCATTACCGATCATACAGGTTTTATCCTGATAGAGGATACCGGAGGGAATAATATGAAAGATGTATTTCTTTCCATCCACCACCAGCGTATGGCCGGCATTATTACCCCCTTGGAAACGAACAATACAATCGGCATAATTTGTCAGCAGATCAACTACTTTTCCCTTTCCTTCATCACCCCACTGGGTGCCAACCACCACCACACTGGCCATGGAAATCTCCTCATGAAATCATTGTGTACGCAGGCGAATCGTTGTCAAGAGACGACTTTCGCAGACATCGTACAGATAAAAAGGATGCCCCGTCTTCCAGCAATGGAGACGACAGGGCATCAGAACCGGAAAAATATAGCCGACAGTGAGAAAAAAGTCAAACCCGCCGCTGAACTAATTTTGGCCGTCGACAAACGCCTTCAGCAAAGGGTCGGAGGTCACGATAAAATAAATGGTACCCGTTGCCGGTTTCTTTTTATCGGCAGCGCTCATCTTCTTGTCCAGAGCTTTATCCTCAACCTTATCCGAAATAATTTTCAGTTGTGAATTCAGTTTGACGGTGGCGATTATTCCGAGGCCGGCAATCTGTTTATTCTTTTTTGCCCGCTCAAAATCCTCTTCGGAAACAGCGCCATGACGGTTAAAAGCCCAATAGATTATCCTATCATGTGCCATGGCCGTCGGCAAACCAAATTGATCCATCAGAGAGGCTATCATATCTTTTAGCTGCCCTTGATCGGCATCGGCTACCCGCTTAAACAGGGCAAGTACCCTATCGGTTTTCTTGTCGACGACCACGGCAAGTCCATGATCAAGAAATTTATACGTCCCCGCATACGCATTGCCGACAGGATTTTCTGCGGCTGTTTTCTTCTGACCGGCAGTGAGTCTCTTTCCTATCCGGTAACCATGTACCCCTAATTTCAGATGCAGCACATCCATCGACAGGCCATCAACACCACCGGCTGTGGCGGGCAGAGCCGATATCAGCATAAACAGAATCAACAGACAAAATGACAGCTGGAAAACAGCACTTAACTGGTGTACGCTTTTCATTGTTTCAGGAACCTCCACAAAAAAATACCCCGGCTCCCATGCCGGGAACCGGGGTAATGATGATTAAAAGTGACGCAGAAAACTACTTTTTATCTCCGTACCGTTCCGCCTGTTCAGCCTTGATTGCAGACATGGTGGCCTCACCAAAGCCTTGTTTATACCACTGGTGCTCGGGACGGGCAAGGATCTCATTGACTGCTTTTTCGTACTTGGCGGTCATGTTGTGTTCCTTGGCCAGCCTCATCAGCTCGGGGATGAACTCATAGTAAAAATGTCTGGCGACTTCATACAGACCATGCCAGTGAACATAGTCCGGTCCCTGCATGGCAGCGCCGTGACGGGCACGACGTCCCTCATGATGCCAGATCTCAAACCAGGTCCAGCCAAGTGGCGAATGGAACGGCGACCCCTTAACCAGACCGTCCTTTTTGGCCATGGCGTACAGTTTCTTGGTCGGTTTGGCAAATTTATCGTTGTAGGTCACAACCAGGGAGTCGAACTGTTTATAGAAACCCTCGACCTGCTGCATGCCGTGACATGACTTGCAGACACCCTTCATGTTATTGCGTCGGTCTTCCCAGGAGAGAACCTTGACGATCTGCTTCTGGGCCGTAACCTTCTTAAACTTCCCATCCTGAACAACATAGGTCTTGTAAGTTGCTTTCTGGCCTGCCTGGGGAGCTATGTCTCCGGGAATATCGGCCACAGTGCCGTCGGCAAAAACAGCCCTGTTCAGCTTGACGGATACTTTCGGCCGCAGGGTCCAGGAGATACGATCGCCGACGTTATGGGTGTTCTGGGCAATACCGCCGTCTAATTTGACATAAGCACCCATGTGACAGGTAGAACAGGTAGGCGCGGTGTAATAATCCTTCCCCAGCACCCAGGTGCCGTTTTTCAGAATATTCATCCCGTTGGCCCCTTCCGTGCGCAGGGCGGAATAATAGGCAATGCCGTGTTTGGACTCCTCATAGATCTCCTTTTGCGGATGATCCGGACCAAGATGGCACTTGCCGCAGTTCTCCGGCTGCCTGGCAACAGAGGCCCGAAAAGAATGCTTGGAGTGGCAGGCCATGCACGATCCCTTTGAACCATCGGGATTCAAGCGCCCAATACCGGTATTGGGCCAGGTCATGGAGTCAATCATCACCGCCCCGGTCTCACGATGGAGCGGTTTGCCGTTTTTATCTCGTAAAATTTTAATTATACCGCCATGGCACTGCCAGCAACCATTGACGGCATCGGCCTTGCTGCCGGGCATGGAGCAGATAACCTCGCCGATGACGTTGTCCAGTGAAGCCATAATCTCGCCGGCAGTGGCATGATGAGAGTTAACCATCTCTTTCACTTCCCTCTCATGACAAAACTTACAGTCCAGAGGAGAAAGGATCGTTTTGATAAAGGCCCCCTCGTGCATATAGCCGAGCTCATCACCCTTGGCCGCAGCATGACAGTTATAGCAGGCTATCTGTCCATCCTGGGCGGCGGCATGCGGAGAATGTCTCCACTGCTGCACCAGAGAATTGTTTTCTTTCAAATGACAGTTAATGCACTTCACATTCATTGCCTTGATTGCCGCGTCCTGGGTATTTTTTGACTGCTCGGTGGTGGCCAGAGCCGACCCGGCAGCAAAAACTCCAAGGATCGCAATACAAAATGCTTTTTTCAAATGTTTCATTCAGTTTCCTCCTGATATGAACCTCAAGTTACGATAATCCGGAGTGAATGGTCCGGATATTCAGGTCACAACCACACCACAACCCGTACAGATAGTCGGATCTGCCCTACCTCCAGCATGTCTTCAACGTGCGCACCCTCCTTTCCTTTGGTAGTGTTTTATATTCACCTAAATTTAATCATTTAGGATTCAACATAATTACCGACCCGTCAGGCGGATTGCCTTTCCACTGCCGGATCGTCGTCAAGCCAAAAGGGAAAGACCTTGCTGAGCAGCCAGAGAAAGACGACAGGCAGAACCATTATGACTATGGAGACAATGATACCCTCCTTGGTGAAAAAGCCTGGATGAAATACCGCGTGTCCCCGTTCACTCTTGGACATCAACTGGCCGCCGATGACCACATTCCAGCGCATCAGCAAAACCTGGACAAGAATCATGGCTGAAAGAACCGCCCCCCACTTCATCACGATTTTATCAGAAAGTTTAACCAGGGAAAGAATGCCTAAAGCTACAAAAGGAATCAGGGAAAAGACTCCAACCTGGGCCACCACATAACTCCAGTATAACGGACCGAGGTAGAGGTCCCGCAATGCCTCCCAGTGATGGGTCGCCATGTAGGCATGGGAGAAAACTTCAAGCATCTCAAAAACGAAATCAAGGATAAAGCAGCCCCATAGAAATTTAATCAACGTCCGGACACAATCCATGTCAATGGATTTACCTGTGTACGTCCTTATGACGACATAAGAAAGAATAATCCCGGCAATGCCGGAGACGCTGGCCGAGAGAAGAAAGATCACCGGCATGAGGGGAGTGGCCCACATGGGGTTGGCCTTGACCCCGCCGAAAATAAAACCGACATATCCGTGCAGGGTACAGGCCATGGGGATACCGATGGCTGCTAAAAAGGCGGTTATCTTGTGATCGACTCCAAGGGCCTCGGGAGACAGATTATCACTGCCCATGGTCAAAATGCCGTAGAGTAGCCTCATGCCGCCCTTTGCCCTTTTTTTCAGGGCAACCAGAGTTGGCCGGTAAATAAACAGAATCTCAAGAATAAGGACAACCGCATAGGCGGAATAGATATAGCCAAACCCTGCCATGGCCGAGGTGGGACTGGGGGTGAGCATCATGTTCATCGCCCTTTCAGGATGGCCGAGATGATTGAGAAGGGGGGCAGTTGCAAAGGCAAGAAACGCCAGGGCAAAAACCAGAGCATATCTGGAAACAGGCTTCAGGGATTCTATATGAAAGACATGGAAGAGCGAGGAAACTATGAAGGCCCCGGCGACAATGCCGGTAATATAAGGATAGAGCACAATCATCAGGGACCAGAGTACATGAAGATCATTGGGAAATACATAATTAGTCAAGGCGGTTGCCACCGCTACTCCGTGTTCCGGACTCATCAGACCACCTCCCTGCGCAGGCCCACATAATGAAGTGAGGGTTTATTGCCCATATCCGGTTTTAAAACCGAGATAACATGCGGCTGGTGCAAAATCTTATACACTTCCGATTCATGATCGTTCAGGTCGCCGAACTTACGTGCCTGCACCGGGCAGACATTGACACAGGCGGGCAACAAACCCTTGCGCACCCGATGATAACACCAGGTACACTTGTCAGCGGTTTCGGTTTCGGGATTGATAAAACGAACCGAATAAGGACAGGCCTGCACGCAATAGCCGCAGCCGACGCAGCGTTTATAATCAATCAGGACAAAACCGTCCTCGGTCTGAAAAGTTGCCCCTACCGGACAAACCTGCACGCAGGATGGGTGTTCGCACATGTTACAGAGCTTGGGCACAAAGAAGGTATCGCGGACGGGATGGGGCAGGTCCTTTCGTGGTTCCTGGTAGCCGTCCAGACCCCCGTTGGGGCTGTCGACATAGACGTTATCATGGTCATCGATCACATAACGTTCCACCCAGGTGCGATAGTTGCCGTCCGGTACCTTATATTCATTTTTGTCGGCCACACAACAGGAACCACAGCCTATGCACCGGGTAATATCAACTATAAAGGCAAATTTTTTTCCGGTGATAAATGGACCTTTTTGCTTGCGCATGCCGGGAATCTGTTCAGGGATCTTATCCAGCTCCATGGCGCCGGCGGGAATCACCAATAACAACGAACCGGCAATGGCGCCGCCTAAAACCTTCTTGATAAATGCCCGGCGGCCCCGGGAAATCTCCTGTTCAATTTCTCTCATCATTTGGAGTCCTCCTCAACGCCGACCATGGCTCTTGCCTGTTTAATCCACATCAGCGGTGCGTGGACATTATGGCACTGGTTACAGATATGATCCGGTCGCACATGTTTCTCCAGTAGATGTTGCGGCATGGAAATCATTTTTATGGATTCCTTTGGCCGGGCACGAATAATCCGATTATGACAGCGCAGACAAAGACGCTTAATCTCCTTTCCCTGTTTTTTAGGTAGATTAGCAAATACCTTGCCGTCTCTGACATGATCGGCCACCGGCCCATGACAGAACTCGCAGGATACGGTATGATGGACACCATTAAGATGCATTTCCCTGATATATGGATGGCAGACCAGACAGGAGGCATTGGTTCCGTTGCGAATGGGTCGATTCATCTCGTCAAAAACGGCGTCTCCCCGGTAATGACCAAACTCGCCAAAAGATTTTGGCAAAACCCTGGACCTGACGTACACACCGGCAACAACCACGGCAACCAGAACCAGAAGAATCCAGAAAATATGCGTGTACGACTTTGATTTATATTCCGGCACCATATCCCCCTGGGCAGCAGATAACCTTCGTGACCGGACTGCCTGTGCAGTTCCGATCCTTGAGCAACGATGAAAACAACCTGAAACAAACCGCATCAAGCCGGTGTTGCAGGCTGCTCCTGGTTTCAAAAAATCACCTATCCTGACTACTTCCTGAAAATTGCAAATAATATTCCACTTTTAAGAATAGCGTCAATTCAGGGTGATACAAAATGAATACATGGTGACGTTACCAGTAGGTAACAAGTTGAACGGTTTCATTGCTACCAAGGGGTAACATAACAATACGGAGTGATTTCCTTATTGATCCGGATCAAGGGAAAGCATACAATTTGCATTATCATCTCTGCTGACACCCATAGGTTATTCGGTATTGGCAAAGAAATGAAAACAAAGATATCTAATCATCCTCGCATGCAGCATCGTAGGGCTGCTTGAGTGGAGTGAAAGCGGACAAACAGCAACCACTACCTTTGTCTGCTTTCTTTCTTGGTAATCAGCATTATTTAATCCATGCGTACATACAACAGGCGCAGAGCGCCACAGATTGCGCCACACCGCAGAGCGGAGTGACGAGAGCGAACATTTCAGTTGCGGGTGAAACCGGCTTTATATTAAACAATGAATGCGTCAGGACTCCATGAATAATAGCAGTTTTTCAAAACAGACTC
>JALSNT010000643.1 GCA_026986885.1 Desulfobulbaceae bacterium | reverse complement strand
AACCCGGCCTCCGTCGACAAAGGGGAAAAACTACGGCCGCAGTCGGGCGAACTCTGGTCGGTGCAGCCCTCTCGCGGGGGCTGGGGTCCGAAAGATCGGTACTATAACCCTCCGGTTGTCCTGGTGACAGGCGTGGCGCAGCCCGACCATGTCCAGGTGATCCAGACCTCCGGCGCTGTTGAACTTGCCGGCCCCGATGATCTGTTCCTTGGTAACGGTCTGTCAGGATTTGCCGAGCCATGGAACCGGTATACCCTGCAGACCAGGGATCTGAACACCTGTCTTGGACGCATTTCCCGGCAGCAGCTTGACAAACTCCGGAAACACACCCACGCCACACCTTCTGCCCCGGAACCAGGCTCCCTGCTCTGGTTT
The DNA here is from genome assembly GCA_026986885.1 of Desulfobulbaceae bacterium. The sequence goes on along the minus strand of JALSNT010000643.1, from coordinate 6,027 downwards.
TTTCGCCAGATGGAAGTGGAAAGCGGCTGGTTTTTTGCCGGGCAGGCCCTTGATTGCTGGCTGGACCAACCTGAAAATATATCAGTTAATGATATCCTGGATACTCCGGTGGCAGAACTGGCAGCCGATTTACAGCAACTGCCGGTCATCGTCCCTGATATGGATATTTCATGTTCTGCGGCGGATTTCCTGGCCCGTACCATGCCGGCCGATGACCTGCTGCCCCTGGCCGCTGCCGAATTACAGCCGCAGACCATACAGATTCTGCTCTTTATTGTTGACCAGGGGAAAATTCAGACAGGCGAGATAATCCCTGCGCATCTGACCCTCACGGAAAGGAAGGAATCCTTTTTGCATGTCAGCGGCTGCTGCAGGTCGGACCTGCCCGACGATGCCGTCTGGGTGTTCCGCTGGCAGTCCGACTCCTGGTCCGTACAACCATTGCCCGGACAGTACGGGGCTCGCGAAGGGGTATTCTGGGCGGTTTTCCCCATGGCAGAGACCATTGCTCCGGAGGAGGGAGAACTTATTGTCCGAATTCTTGTTCAGCGTTAATCGTTTAAGGGTCGATCACTGGCATCAGCTGGCCGTGTTGCTGCACATGGCGCCTGATATGGCGCGCTCCCTTCTGCAGCGCCCGCCGCCGCCCGGCATTCCTGCCGAAAGTTCCATTACGCAGTTACTGGAGTCTGCCCGTCGACATGGCCTGACCGAGCTTCTGGAAAAACACATGCTCAGTGGTTTTCTGATGACGCCGAAGGAAAAGCAGGACCAGTGGCGGCTGCCGGTGCAGGATATTTTCCGGCGTCTGTTTCCCGATACTGACCCGGTGTTACTGCGGACCGGGCAATGGTTTCATGTGCCCATCCTCGCCGTGCAGGGGAAAAACGCCCGGATTGTTACCATGATGACAGGCTTACTGCCGGATGATTCCGGTTGCCGGGGGATCGGCTCTCCGCTGCCCGCTGTCCGGACCGCTGAAGCTGTCCAACGCGCACACCGGGTTGCCGGTATGGCACGGGCCGCCCTGTACTGGTTTCTCCAGGAAAAGAATGAAAAGCCGGTCCAGGGAACCTCTCTGGCCCTGCCCGTGGCCCTTGCCTTTCGCCTGTATCGGGATTCTTCCCTTGCCTGGCCCAGGGGACTTTATGCCACCGGCGGCCTGCAGACAGACGGCGCCGTTGTTCCCGTTGATCATGTCCGGGAAAAATATAGTTATGTTGCCTGCAGTTGCAGCTTGTTTCTTGCGCCTGCCGATATGGCTTTGTTCGGGGACAGCAATCGACCGGTTCAAACCTGCGCAACCTTTGCCGATGCCTGTTTTGCCGCCTCCCTTTACAGCGGCGGCGTTACGGCAGCAGAAATTGCCCTTTACCAGGCATGCTGGATTTCCGAGCGCAATTTTTTCAACCATTTTCATGGAATTCCCATGCCCATGCTCACCTCGGAGCGGGCGGACAACTATTACCGGCTGGCACGAACCGATCCCGGCAGATACCTGGACCTGCTCGTCGATACTTTTCGACGGTGCAGTCACGACCGGCAGCGCGGCCAAATCCTGGCGGAACTCTTTGCCCCGGACGTCCTGGAAAATCTTGTCGAAGAATCACCCGACAACGCCTTTACCGCCTTTAACTGGTGCCTGGCCGCCATTGCCTTTTACAATCATTGCGGCCTGATTCGAAAAGCTGATCGCTGGCAATCCCTGGCCAATCATTTCAGAGCTGATGTGGAGTTGCCGGAAATCAACAAATTCATCAACCATGATTTTATCAGCCGCCGTTTCAATCGGTACGACTTCCGACCTCAGCCGACCCGAATGCTGGCCGATGCCCTGGCTATGGAGGAGAAAAAGCAGGAGATATATCCGGGCAGCAGCGCCCTGTTAGGAGCGCTGTACGGTACCCTGGCCCAGAATTACGGATTTTGCGGGCCGGATTATTTTACTGACCTGCTGGAGATGACCGCCGGAGCCAGAAAGGCATTCGGGGGTAAATATCATGGTGAGAGCAGACGGCTGCTCAATTATGAAATATACGGCTACCTGGATTGCGGCAAAATAGAGCAGGCAGGATCGTTAATGGCGAACTATCTCGGATTGAAGCAGGAATCCGGACCTGGAGAATGGCTGCAAAAAACAAAAAATCTGCTGAGCTCTTCCGACCCCGGCGCTCCGTTTGAGGTGGCATTGGTCATGCGGCTGCTCAAGGAAACGGGCTACATTGCATCCCCTGGTGATATCAGGCAGTGTGTCGCAAAAATATGTCGGCGGCAGGGGCATCCCTGGCAGTTGACAGCTGTTAATCTTGGCTGGTCGGCCCTCGCTGCCGGCCTGGATCCGGAGGCAGAGCAGCTTTTTCGCCACAGCCTCCGGATATGCCTTGCCGACAGTGAGACCATGCGCCCCATGGGCCTGCTTGTCCTGGCCGGGCTGCACGCATCAGGAGCTGCCGGGAGGGCGGAGTATGAAACTGCCCGGCAAATCAGGCAATGGCTTGTTCGTAGCGACTGCCTTAACACGGCCCATTTTCAACCAATTGTTACATTGTCCGATGATGCAGAACTGCTGGTTGAAGTCAGGCGGCGACAAAGCCGTCTCTTTCCCTTCAGTTATCGTTAAACCAGCATGGCTGGCCCTGATTTACCGCTTCATTAAAAAAAACGAAAAATATTGGTTCCAGGCCGTATGATATAATTGAAGCAACCACAAAATCAGTTGATCTACAGGAAGTACCCATGGCCGATTTATTTCTTCTTTTCAACCACCGGCTCACCGAGACCCAGGCCAGGCAGGCCGAAAGAGAGCTTGGTGTGCAACATATCACACATCCGCCGGAGAGAATTTCCCGCCTGTGGAGTAATGTGCCGCCGGAACCGGAAACCATCCGCGGTTACCTGCAACCGGTCTTTGACTGGATTGACACAACCGTCGGCGCCGGGGATTTTCTGCTCATCCAGGGCGATTTCGGGGCCTGTCATCTGGTGCTGGCCCATATTTCCGGCAGCGGCATCATCCCGGTCTATGCCACCACGGAACGCCGGGCCATTGAACGGCGGCTGGCTGATGATACCGTACAGCTCACCCACACCTTCCGGCATGTCCGGTTCAGAATCTATGGAGGATAAGGAGAAAATTATGCGTAAAGTTTATATGAGTTTTCTGGGGACGAGCAATTATCTGGCTTGCAATTATATTTCCGGTCCTTTGCGAATGAATGAAATTCGTTTTGTACAGGAGGCAACTGTCTCATGGTGGTGCCATGACTGGCAGCAGGGAGATCGAATACTGATATTTGTTACCGACGAGGCAAAGGAAAAAAACTGGCTCAATAACGGACACAAGAAGAACGATGGCACACCTATCTCCTGCTCCGGGCTTGAAAGCAGGCTGGCATCCCTGGAGCTTTCAGCAGATATAAAAATGATTAAGATACCCGCCGGCAGAAGCGAAGAAGAAATTTGGGAAATCTTTTCCATTGTTGTCAATGAGTTAAACGATGAAGATAAGCTCTATATTGACATCACACACGCTTTTCGTTCGCTGCCCCTCCTGGCAACGGTAATTATTAACTATGCCAAGGTCGTAAAAAAAATTCAGGTCAAAGCCATCAGCTATGGAGCCATTGAGGTACTCGGCAGCTTGAGGCGGGTGAGAGAGTTGGACATAAAAGACAGAGATGTCCCGGTGTTTGACCTGCTTCCTTTTGATCAGCTCCTTGACTGGTCCACTGCCATTGACAGGTTTGTTGTTTCCGGCAATGCCACGGGGATATGCGATCTTACAGCAACAAACGTAATCCTGCGGAAAAAAGAAGTCAGAGGACCGGATCGGGAGGCTGACAGTCTTAAAAAAATGGCTGATGCGCTTTTGGGATTTTCCCAGACTCTGGCAACATGCAGGGGAAAAAATATTGTCAAACATGCCGAAAAATTAAAAAAGACTATTGGCGCAGTAAAGAAACAGCAACTTATTAAGCCATTGACCCCATTGCTGGAGAAACTTTCACAAACCGTTGCTGCTTTTTCCAACGATGAGGTTCGGGACGGAGCGACGGCAGCCCGCTGGTGCCTGGAGCATAATCTGGTGCAGCAGGGATTCACCTTGCTGCAGGAAACCATGTGTACCTTTATCCTGCGGCAATCCACACAGGAAGATACAAGGGATAAAAACAAACGCAACCTGGTGGGTATGGCTGTCGCCATCGAGCGTGACAGCAAAAATTTTGAAAAATGGTCCGATGATGCCAAACAGAATAAAAAAAATATAGAGGACATACGTGCCTGGTTACGTGAAAACAAAGAGTTGTTTGATTGCATGAAAAATCTTTCCCAGGACCGTAATGACCTCAATCATGCAGGGATGAATGCCAATCCCATGACCGCAGAAAAATTTTCACGGAAATTAGAAGAATATATAAAAATCTTTGAATCACAAATTTACGACAGGGGAAAACAATAACAATGAGGCGTCCTGCTGCAAGTTGTAACTATTGTAATTAACACCATATAATCATTTTTCCCCTATGAGTAGTCACCCAACAAGTTGATTAAACAGCTACCATTGAGTAATATTACTCAATGATTGAGCAATATGTAGAAATAGAAACTGTGAAAGAAAAAAGAAACGATAAATTAAATGTTTGAAAGAAAAGTTGTCTCTGAGATTATGACAGGGTTGGGGAGAAGAAAAAAACTGCTCCACATCATTACCGGCCCGCGGCAGGTCGGCAAGACAACCGCTTCGCAGCAGATTGCCGACAAATGGCCGGGGGAGGTACTGACGTTCTCGGCAGACTCTCCCATTCCGCCGGGTCCGGAATGGATCCAGGGCAACTGGGAGCGTGCGGTCAGGCTGGCGGAATCAGCGAAAGAAACACATGATGTCCTCCTGATCCTGGACGAGATTCAAAAGGTCAGGGGCTGGAGTGAAATCGTCAAGTTATTATGGGACTTGGAGCTGAAAAATAACGCGGGCCTGCAGGTACTGCTGTTGGGTTCGTCTTCGCTGTTGCTGCAACAGGGGTTGACCGAAAGCCTGAGCGGACGTTTCTTTCTCTATCGCTGTGGCCACTGGCAATACCGGGAAATGCAAGAGGCCTTTGGCTGGAATCTTGACCAATGGCTTTTTTACGGTGGTTATCCGGGAGCTGCGGAAATGATTGATGATGAAGAAGCCTGGGCCGCTTATATAACCGATTCCCTTATCGAAACAGTGCTGGCAAAAGATATTCTTCAGCTGCAGACGGTTGCCAAACCGGCCCTGCTGCGACACCTGTTTCTGCTTGCCTGCACCACGCCGTCACAGATTCTGTCGTACAACAAAATGCTGGGCCAGCTCCATGACGCGGGCAATACAACAACGCTTGCCCATTATCTCAAGTTGCTGGAATCCGCCTTTCTGGTCAGCGGTCTGGAACTGTTCAAACGGGGCAAACAGAAAAAACGGGGAAGCAGTCCAAAACTTATCCTCTGGAACAATGCGTTGATCAATGCAGTGACCGGAGATTCGTTTTCAGAAAGCAGATCCGACCTGTCCTGGTGGGGAAGGCTGGTGGAAAATGCAGTGGCAGCGCATATCCTCAACAGCCTGGCCGGTCGTCCCTTTACGCTCTATTACTGGCGGGCACGCCATCTTGAGGTGGATTTTGTCCTGGAGACACCAAAAACAACCTGGGCCATCGAAGTAAAATCAGGAAAATCATCCACCATGAAAGGAATGACGAAATTCTGTGAACACTACCCGGAAACCCGCCCCTTGCTTGTTGGACCGGGGGGTATGGAGCTGGAAAGTTTTTTTATTGCCGCGCCTGTAACCGACTGGTGATACCATGACCATCAAAGCACAGACATATACCTTTACCTGCCGTTTTACCAGTGAAGCCAGGCTGCCGGGGTATCTTGGCTCCACCCTGCGCGGCGCCCTGGGCTGGGCATTGAAAAAGACGAGCTGCGCCCTCAGGCGGCAGCAATGCGCGGACTGTCTGCTGCGGGAGCAGTGCGCCTATGCCTGGATTTTTGAAACCGAGC
>JALSNT010000642.1 GCA_026986885.1 Desulfobulbaceae bacterium | reverse complement strand
TTATTTTCTGCTCGGTCGTAGAGATCAAACGGATTCCATCGGGCCGTAAAACCTTGAGGGGATGGGGATCAAACGTAACGGCCACGCTGGTACCCTGCTGTGTGTATGCCTTGCCCACCACCTCGGAGAACAACATCTGATGGCCCAGATGAACTCCGTCAAAATTACCGATCGTCACAAAGGCGTTGGCAAACGGCTTGTTGATCTGTTGTAAATCTGTATATATTTCCATAGCCTTACCGGCATTATCACATTGACATTACTTAATTGAAGAAAACGACATTTCATCTGCCGGCCACATCGCCCGCTCACGCACACACCCTGTTAGACCGCGATATGTACTCCACCTGAACAAAACTCGCAAACAGTTCGTTATTCCAGGAGCGATTTCATTGGATTCCCGTTATTAAAGCATTCCCATCACACTTCATACATGAATACTACATGGAAACCGTTTTTTCTTAATCCCCGACAAAGAAATACTTGACAAAAAATGGTTTGCCTATCATATTCTCCCACGTCGTGCCGAAGTGGCGGAACTGGTAGACGCGCTAGGTTCAGGGTCTAGTGGGCGTATGCTCGTGGGAGTTCGACTCTCCCCTTCGGCACCACTCAATTTCCAAGGCTTTACCCCAGTAATACTGGGGTAAAGCCTTTTTTTGTATCATCTTGTTCTTATGTATAAAAACAGCCATCCCCATCACCACCTTACAACGTCTCCATTTCAATATAAGACGATAACTATCCTGACACAAGGGGCCGATCAAGGCCATCAAAAGACATCAAGGTGCTCAGCGGCACAATAAATCTTCGTTTCCCACTGGAGTTTACTTCTCATCGACGATTTTCCATATTTATTCTCCGACCATGCAGCTGATAAATCATGTCGGGCCGAAACCATTGCTGCGCAATGGTTTCGGCCCGACATAGAATATTTCTTGACTTTAATCCTTCTATTTTGTACTAATTATCGCATATTTAACGAGCTGACTGGTTCTACTGAGATTTCATTTTTCGCTGCTGCTTAACTTGGTGTCCGGGAAAAATCGTTTTGGGGAACGTCGGCAGGATATGATCAGGCTGAATTCATTTCCCCAATCATCGACCCTAAGCTACTTGCTAACAATCCAATTTTATCACTTCACTTTTCAGTTAACTCCCGTCTACGGGGTAATATTAAAGGAGGAAGGACATGAAAACACTTCTATTAATTGCTGTATCTACACTTTTAATGGCTGCTAATGTTTATGCAGGGGACTGTACGGCAGATGCTGCAAAATACTGTGCTGGAAAAAGTGGTGCCGAAAGAATGGTTTGTATTCGTATTCAGCAAAGAACAGGTGCGATGCCAATGGGTCAGCTTTCCAACAAAAAGTGCGCCGAAATGATCCATTCAGTTATCGAGAACGTTAAAAAGAGCTGTGACCCTGAAAAAGATAGAAAAGGTGTTTGCGGGGACGTTAAAAAAGGTCATGGCAGGATTATCACCTGCTACTACCAAAATATGGACAAGATAACTCCTCAGTGTCGAGAGGCCATAAAATCCGCTGTCGCAAAAGTTGACGCTTCTATTTGAAGAAACGACTTTGCAGCATGTTTCTCAGGGGGTGTTTGTTATCGCTATCCAGGCAAAAGCACCCCCGATTTTTTTAAAGACTACTTCCCCTGCCATGCCCGGCCAACTACCGTGCTAAATAAGATCAAATAGAAAGCGGAAATTTTCTGTTCTGCCTGTGGGATATTTCAGTACATAGCTCGTCTTTGAACTTCATAATACAGAGAATCCACAAAATTGAGCTGCTGCTTGCTTAAAAAATCCATTTCCAGAAAGAATACGGTGTTCAGCTTCACAAAATATATGCCTCACCGGGATTAAATATCATCTGTATCAGTTCAACGGCTCCGGCAATTGCCCAAACCACCTGTAATCTGTCCCGTCGTGTTCATATTCTAAAACCGTCTCTCTTTTCCCTGAGAGAATACAACTTCTACTTCAACAATGACATCCTGCTGCCCACACTCAGCATGGGGATATTATCGAACAAAACTTGTCCGGCGACCAACTGCGTCACGGTTCACTGCTTGATGAATTCATCCGTGGCGCTCTTCTGTCCCTGGCGGAGAACGCCCCGGATATCAGCCGTTTAAAAATATCCCTGTTTGTGGTATTCATACCATACCGTCAACACTCTTATTGCTGCACCATACACGACAAGCACCATGAAGAAGCCGCATGCGGTTTCTCTTTCAATGCCAGGAAAAACCACTCTCCCGGAGCGCTCAATGAAAACCTGCCGCCAGGAAATCACCTCTCCCATAGGCCGCATCATCATCGTGGCCGACAGCCGATACTTACGGGCCGTCACCTTTGCCGACAACCGGGAGCCGAGGAACACGGAAAGAAAAGACACGGTCCGGTGCTCCAATGCAATTACCCATCAGACATGCACTCAACTGCAGGAATATTTTTCCCGGCAACGTACCGTCTTTGACCTGCCGCTCGTCTTTACCGGCACGGATTTTCAAAACAGGGCATGGCAATACCTGCTGACCATACCCCATGGAGAAACCCGCTCCTATTCGCAACAGGCGCAGGCGATCGGCAACCCGAAAGCCGTGCGGGCCGTGGGCCGGGCCAACGGCGCAAATCCTATCGCCATTGTCGTGCCCTGTCACCGGGTAATCGGCATATCCGGCAGGCTGACCGGATATGCCGGAGGACTTAAAATCAAACAATTCCTGCTGCAACTTGAACAATCCGTCCATCCTTAACCCGCAACCAATCAAAAAGGAAAATTTCCAACCGGACGGATAATCGTACTGCCGACGGATGCCGGCAAGACCACTGTTGCCCTGTAAGCTTTTGCCGTACTTCCCGACTAAACTTACACCTGAATTGAATTTTTCCAACAGCACCCGCAGTTGATTCGGTCCAGATAAGAGTGAAGCAAGGCGGTCTATAATATTTGCCGGGAACCAAACCGGTACAGGGAACCCCCATTATGCAGACAGGCAGACAAACAAAGATCATCCAAAAAATCATCCTGATCATAGTTGTGATCCTGGGTTTTCTTGCCTTCAGATATTTTGATCTGGCCCAGTACCTCTCACTTGACTACATCAAGGCATCGCAACAACGCTTTCACGAGTTGTATCTGTCCAATAGAATGATCGTTATTGCCGCTTACATGGGCATCTATATCGCGGTAGCGGCGTTGTCCCTGCCGGGAGCGGCGGTGCTGACCCTGGCCGGCGGCGGCCTGTTCGGGTTGTGGACAGGCACCCTGATTGTCTCCTTTGCCAGTACCATCGGCGCCACCCTGGCCTGCCTTGTATCCAGATATCTTCTCCGTGACTGGGTGCAGAAAAAATTCGGTGACCGGTTGACCACCATCAACAAAGGGATTGAACAGGAGGGAGCTTTTTACCTTTTTACCCTGCGCCTGGTCCCGGTCTTTCCCTTTTTTATGATCAACCTGCTCATGGGGCTCACCCGCCTGCGTTTAACAACCTTCTTCTGGGTCTCCCAGATCGGCATGCTGCCGGGAACTCTGGTCTATGTCAACGCGGGCCGGGAACTGGCAAAGATTGACTCACTCTCGGCAATCATGTCTCCAGGGCTGTTAGCCTCTTTTGTCGTCCTGGGGCTGTTTCCCATTACCGTCAAAAAGCTGCTGGCCCTCTACACAAAGAAAGTACGCAAAATACGCAAGATACACAAAATACACAAAGCGCCGACAGATAAAAAAATCAGATAAGGAAAAATCATATGGCACGCTATGATTATGACATCGGCATTATCGGCGGTGGGGCGGCAGGTCTTACCGTGGCCTCCGGAGCAGCTCAACTTGGCGCCAAAACCCTGCTGATTGAAAAAGAAAAGACACTGGGCGGCGACTGCCTGCACTTTGGCTGCGTACCAAGTAAAACCCTGATCAAGACGGCCCACGTCTATCATCTGATGAAAAACGGCCCGCAATTCGGCCTGCCTGCCGTCACGCCGCCGCCGGTGGATTTTCGCGACATTGCCGGCAGAATAAAATCGGTCATTGCCGCAATTCAGGAACATGATTCGGTGGAACGATTCTGCAGATTAGGCGCCCAAGTGGAATTCGGCGACCCGGTCTTTGCCGATGAACACGCTGTCAGCCTCGGCAGTAAAAAAATTTCCGCCCGTAACTGGGTTATTGCCACCGGCTCATCAGCAGCCACACCGCCCATTCCCGGCCTTGAGCAAACTCCCTGCCTGACCAATCGTGATATCTTTTCCCTTGATCACCTGCCTGAATCGTTGATTATTCTGGGCGCCGGTCCCATCGGCATAGAGATGGCGCAGGCCTTCAACCGCCTCGGCACCAGGGTAACCGTTATCCAGCGAAGCGGTCGGATACTGGGGAAGGAAGATCAGGACATGGCAGCAATCGTGCAGAAAACGCTCGAAGAAGAAGGCGTTACCTTTTTCATGAATACCACGCTGGTCCATATCCGGGACCTTGGAGATGGCCGGCAGGTGGAAATAAAAACCGCTGCGGACACCACTACCAGTCTTAAGGCCGAGGCTGTCCTGGTGGCCCTGGGCCGCGCTGCCAATGTTGCCGGTCTTGGTCTGAAAAACATTGGTATCGCCTATGACCAGCGGGGGATAAAGGTCGATGCCCGTCTCAAAACCACGCACAGCCATATCTATGCGGCAGGAGATGTCACCGGTGGCTATCAGTTCACCCATGTCGCAGGTTATGAGGGCGGGGTAGTCCTTAGTAATGCTGTTTTCCATCTACCCAAAAAAACCGATTATACCCATGTACCCTGGTGCACCTATACCCATCCGGAACTTGGAAGTATCGGCATGAATGAAAACAGCGCCCGGGCAGCCGGTATTGAATATTCTACCTGGATCGAAGAATTTGATGATAACGACAGAGGACTTGCCGAAGGCGAAAGCATCGGCAGGGTCAAATTACTTCTTGATAAGAAAGAAAAACCCATCGGTATCCAGATCCTCGGGCCGCACGCCGGCGACCTGTTGGGCGAATGGATCGCCATTATGAACGGCAGGGTCGGCCTGTCGAAAATCGCCTCTGCAATTCACCCCTATCCCACCCTGGGAGAGATCAATAAAAAAGTGGTCGGCTCGGTTTTCTCTAAAAAGATTTTTTCCGACCGAGTCCGCAAGGTCCTTAAATTTTTCTTCAGATTTCAGGGAAAGGGTTGCACGGCCGACAGCGGAGAAGAGGCGGGAAAGGTATGAAAAACCCGACAAAAGAACAGCAGCGCCTGGAAGCCCAGAGAAGAGGACAGGAAGACTGGCAGCTCTGGGGACCATATCTAAGCGAACGGGCCTGGGGCACGGTTCGTGAAGATTACAGCACCGAAGGCGAGGCCTGGACATATTTCAGCCACGAGCATGCCCGCGCCCGTGCCTATCGCTGGAACGAAGACGGCCTGGGCGGGATCTGCGATTCCGGCCAGCGCCTGTGCCTGGCCCTGGGGCTCTGGAACGGACACGATCCCATCCTCAAGGAACGGTTGTTCGGCCTGACCTCCGACCAGGGAAATCACGGTGAGGATGTCAAAGAGTGTTTTTTTTATCAGGATGCCACCCCGAGCCACAGCCTGAATTCAGGTCATTCTATTTTTTATAGCCAACGTAAAACCTTCATTACAGAGATTTCTGAGAATCAATCGCACAAAGTTAGGTTAAAGAGTTTTTCATACTTGGTCTTTCTGGCCGGGAGGAACTCAATGGGTTGGAGTTGTTTAACTGTGTATATGACAGGCGTCTGGTCGAAATCGAGCTTTTCAACTTTTTTCCGTTTGGCTTGCCGACCGCCGGTGAAGGCTTTTTTCCTGGGAGGGAGCGTAATGTACCCCTCCCGGTGAAGTTTCAGCATGAGTCCCCGGCAAACACCATCTTTGAGAATGCCGTTGGCCTGAGTCCAATTCCATTGGCGGCAAAACCTACTGTCCGCTTTCGCTGCGCTCAAGCAGACCTACTTTCTGCCCAGAGACAAGATCATACCGATCCTGCCTGTTCCCGGAGCAGGGCCAGCAGTTCATCGGCGGACATGCGGCCGCTGACGTCCGTACCCGCAAGCAGGGAATTGGCCAGATCCCGTTTCCGGGCGTGCAGCTCCACGATCTGCTCCTCAATGGTTCCCTCCATAACCAGCCGGTACACTGTAACCGGCCGCTGCTGGCCGATGCGGTGGGCACGGTCCGAGGCCTGGTCTTCCACGGCCGGGTTCCACCACGGGTCCATGTGAATCACGTAATCGGCCGCCGTCAGATTGAGACCGGCTCCACCCGCCTTGAGGCTGATTAAAAAAACATCGCCGTCACCGCCCTGAAAGGCAGCTATCCTCTTTTTGCGCTGGGCTGCCGTGGTACTGCCGTCCAAGTACTGAT
>JALSNT010000641.1 GCA_026986885.1 Desulfobulbaceae bacterium | reverse complement strand
GACAGGCTGCAGCCGCCGAGGATCGGATAAAGAAGGAGCAAAAAACAGCGGCCGCAGATGCGGAAAAAATAGAGCCTTCCGGCCTTGATGTTGCTGAATTAACGATTGAAAAAACTCCATTTGCCGAACGGGCGACCAAGGTTCCAGCGACCTCCTACAAACAGGACTATTCCGGTGCCATCCGTGAAGTGGTTCTTGGTAACGGTGATACCGCTGTCACCGTTGGCGGTGAAGAGGTGCTGCCCTTTCATCTTTTTGAGGGTAAACAGCCGCACAAACCGCTTATTGCCATGGAAATTCAGGATATAGTTCCGGATAACTGGCCCTCGACTCTGACGCAGTATTTTGATGATGTCATGGATAATCCTGTCGCCTGGGCAAAAAAATGCGTGGATAAATATAATGCCGATGCCTTAAATATTTACCTGATCGGTACGGATCCCAATGGCGAGAACAGATCATCGGCTGATGCCGCCAGAGATGCGGCGGCAGTTATTGATGCCGTGGATGTGCCCATCATTGTCTGGGGTTGCGGCAATAATGAGAAAGACACGGAAACCCTGCGCGATGTCACCTCTCTTATCAATGATAAAAAGGTATGTCTGGCACCCCTGGAAGATGCCAATTATCGAGCGATAGGCGCAACGGCCATGGCCTTTCAGCACCCAATGGTGGCGGCTTCTCCTATTGATGTCAATCTGGCCAAACAACTTAATATCCTGCTGGAGAATCTTGGTGTACCTCTTGATACTGTCTTGATGGATCCCTCCATCGGGGCGCTTGGCTATGGTATTGAATATACCTATTCAGTCATGGAACGTATTCGCATAGCCGCCCTTACCCAGAAGGACGAGAAACTGCAGGTTCCCATTATTTGTAATCTGGGACGAGAGGTATGGAAAACCAAGGAAGTCGGCCTTGCCAGTGATGAACTGCTTGGCGATCAGGAAAGACGCGGTATCATGATGGAGGCCATGACCGCCTCCTGCATGATGATTGCGGGTGGTGAAGTCCTGATCATGCGGCACCCGAAAGCCGTCAATATGACCAAATCGCTTATTGCCGGTCTGACGGGGTAATCCGGATGCGTAACGGCTTGTCCTTCATGAATGACCTGGAATACGCATAAAGAATAAAAAAATATTCAGGAGTTATATCGATGTCGAAGATTATCTGTTCTGCAGCGATTCGTGGTGCCAAGAACATTATTGATATGGCCGAGGAAAGTTTTGAGGAGGCCCTGGTCAAGTATGGACCCGAGCAGGAGGTTTCCTTCCCCAACACCGCCTATTTTCTGCCTATTATCTATTCAATGCTGGGCGCCAAGGTGGAAAAACTCGGTGACATGAAGGATATTTTTCAGGAATGCCGTGGTTTGCTGCCGGCAGTGGTGACGGAAGATATCTGGCTCCCCTATCTTGCGCCGGCACTTGATGCCGGGATGGCAACCCTTTTTGCCGAGGAGATGTATGAGGCCATACGCTATCTCAATGAACCGAATTTTTATACCAGGTCGGAAGATCCCACAGACGATAATCTCTTTTTAGGCGCTGCCGATGACGTTATTTTTCGCAAACGCGGCGTTGAGTTTGTCGACGGCACCGCCCCCGGATTTGCCGCCATCATGGGGACGCCGACTGATAAAGAGGTTGCTTCTAAAATTGCCCTGGAGCTGCAGGAAAAGAATCTCTACATTTTCATGCATGATCAAAGCGAGGGGAAAAACATGGCCGAGCTGCTGGTCGACAATGATGTCCAGGTCGGCTGGGGTACCCGGCTGGTTCCCTTTGGCAAATCTTATACCTCGGCTGTCTTTGCCATCGGCTTTGCCTGCCGGGTTGCCCTGGCATTCGGCGGTATCAAACCCGGAGATTACAGAGGTAACCTGCTCTATAACAAGGATCGGACCTTTGCCTTTGTCATGGCATTCGGTCCTGTTTCCGATGAATGGTACGCCAATGCCGCCGGGGCCATTAACTGGGGTTTTCCTACTATTTCCGACTATGATATTCCCGAAATCCTGCCCACCGGCATCTGTACCTACGAACATGTGGTCTCCAATGTGCCCCATGATGAGATCGTGCAGAAGGCCATTGAAGTGCGCGGCCTGAAGGTAAGCGTCACCAAAATCGACATTCCCATGGCCTTTGGCCCTGCCTTTGAAGGCGAACGTATCCGCAAGGATGACCTGTACATGGAATGCGGCGGCGGCCGGACAACCGGTGTTGAGCTGCTGGTTTCCAAAGAAATGGATGAAGTTGAAGACGGGCTTATTATCATGGAGGGGCCGGACATTGCCGACATTGAAGAGGGACAGAACCTGCCGATCGGTATACTGGTCGAGGTTGCCGGCCGGGAAATGCAATCGGATTTTGAACCTATCCTGGAGCGCCAGTTCCATCATCTGATGAACTATATTCAGGGAATCATGCATATCGGCCAGCGTAATATCATGTGGATCCGTATTGGTAAAGCCGCCGTGGAAAAGGGTTTTTCCTTTAAACATTTAGGCGTGGTGCTGCACGGTAAACTGCATCAGGAATTCGGGGCAATCCTCGACAAGGTTCAGGTGAAAATTTATACGGTTCAGGACAAGGTTGAAGAGGTTATGGCGCTGGCCAAACAGGTCTATGCCGATCGTGATCTCCGTCTTGGCTCCATGACCGATGAAACAGAGGATGTCTTTTACTCCTGTACCCTGTGTCAGTCCTTTGCCCCAAGCCATGTCTGTGTCATTACTCCCGAACGCATCGGCATGTGCGGCGCCTACAACTGGCTCGACGGCAAGGCCTCCTACCAGATCAACCCCACCGGTCCCAATCAGCCCATTGCCAAAGGTGAGTGTACGGATGAGGCCAACGGTTATTATACTGGAATCAATGAATTTGTTGCCCAGGCCTCCCGTGGTGCGGTTACCGAGGTGAGCTGTTACTCCCTGATGAATAATCCCATGACCGCATGCGGCTGTTTTGAAGCCATTGCCGCCATGCTTCCCCAGTGCAATGGTATCATGGTTGTCAACCGGGATTTTCGTGGAATGACCCCGTCGGGTATGAAGTTCACCACCCTGGCCGGCATGGCCGGTGGTGGTATGCAGACTCCAGGCTTTATGGGTGTTTCCAAGCATTACATGACCAGTCGCAAACTGTTTATGGCGGAAGGCGGACTCAAGCGTGTCGTCTGGATGCCCAAGATGCTGAAAGAGGAAATCGCTGAAAAACTGCGGCAGCGGTGTGAAGAGATCGGTATGCCGGAACTCTTTGATATGATTGCCACGGAAGAGCAGGGAACCACCGAAGAGGAAATCATTGTCTTCCTGAAGGAGAAAGGTCATCCAGCTCTTGAAATGGATGAGGCCATCGGCTGATTATCCGGAAATAATGAAACTGCAGATATGGCACAGGGTATCAAATACGTAAATTTACGTATTCCTGAATTGAGCGCAATTCAGGCACGTTTTACCTGCATTAGGCGCTCAATTCAGGTTTTAATTTTTTTGTTATGAGTTTCCGGTAAGGAACAATTCCGGTCCGGTTTTTGAGATACGCATAAGGAGGAAAGAGACAATGGCGCTAACCGGTATTCAGATTCTTAAGATGCTGCCCAAGAAGAATTGCGGCGAATGCGGCATCCCCACCTGTCTGGCCTTTGCCATGAAAGTTGCCGCCGGTCAGGCTGAAGTGGAAGCTTGCCCCTACGTCAGTGATGAGGCAAAAGCGACTATTGGAGAAGCCTCCGCCCCACCTATTCGCACAATTACCATCGGCTCTGGTGATTCGACATTTGTTTCCGGTGGTGAGACGTGTCTCTTTCGTCATGAAAAGCGTTTTGAACATGCAACCGGTATCGCCATCCTGATGAAGGCCGACGAGGATGCGCTATCAATTGACGGTAAGATTGAACGATTTAACGCCATGGAATATGAGCGCGTCGGTGTCCATATGCGGGCCAATCTTGTTGCGGTCCAGGATACGGGTGACGGTGCGGCCTTTACCGCCCTGACCGAAAAAGTCATTGAAAAACTGCCCAAGGCCGCTGTTATTCTGATGTCGGAAAATCCGGATAACATGAAGGCCGCCGCTGCTGCCTGCGGCGAGCGTATTCCCCTGCTCTATGGAGCGACCGGAGAAAATCTTGAAGAGTTTGTTACGCTGGCAAAAGAGACAAAAGCTCCCCTGGGCGTCAAGGGCAACGACATTAGTGAGTTGGTTGAGCTTTCAGGAAAATTGATCGATGCAGGTATCAAAGAAATGATTATTGATACCGGTGCCAGAACTATGCGTGGCTGCTTTGAAGATAATATTGTTGCCCGGCGATCGGCGATCAAGGAAAAGTTTAAACCACTGGGATTCCCGACCATAACCTTTCCCTGCGAAATGACCGATGACCTGATGATGGAGACGATGATTGCTTCCGTCCTGATGGCCAAATATGCCGGTATTGTCGTGCTGTCCGATATTCAGGGTGACGTGCTTTTTCCCCTGCTGCTCGAACAGCTTAATCTTTATACCGACCCGCAGCGGCCCATGGTTGTCCAGGAGGATATCTATCCCATCAGCGGTCCGGATGAAAATTCACCGGTTCTCATCACCTGTAACTTCTCGCTCACCTATTTTATTGTTTCCGGGGAGATCGAAGGTTCAAAGGTACCGTCTTGGCTGCTTATCAAGGATACGGAAGGGTTGTCGGTACTCACCGCCTGGGCCGCCGGTAAGTTCGGCGCCGATCTGATCGCCGCCTTTGTCAACAAATCCGGTATAGCCGATAAGGTCAAACACCGGGAACTGATTA
Organism: Desulfobulbaceae bacterium; assembly: GCA_026986885.1. The sequence continues at coordinate 1,636 of JALSNT010000641.1, read as the reverse complement.
TTCCCGGCTACCTCGCAACCATCAAGGGTGAGCTGGAAGAAGAGCTGCCCGACTGGAAAATCATTATCGGGCCTCGTGAGGCCGGCCATTTACCGGCATTTCTCAAAGAATGGAAACCGGCTTCCTGAGAAACAGGGCATGAACCGACATGGAAATGAAGCCTTGCAGCTCCATTTTTTGATCAGTTAATTTTTACCCTGATTTATTTATGGCCACAGTTACCGTCACCATTGACGACAATGAAATAGTCGCCGAAAAGGGATTGACTATCCTGGAAGTAGCAAAACGTTCCGGGCTGCCCATACCTACGCTCTGTTATATCAAGGGTACCATCCCGGATCAACCGTGTGAAATCTGTGTGGTACAGATTGCCGACTATGAAAATTTCAACCTGCGTCCAACCCTGGCCACCGATGGACTCTTTCGTGCCTGCGTTACCCTGGCGCAGGATAAGATGGTTATCCAGACCAATTCCAATGCTGTCATTGCCCATCGACAGCAACGGCTGGCCACCTTTTCCCAGACCCATTTTGGTGACTGCAAGGCTCCCTGCAATCTGACCTGTCCCGGACAGATCAATGTTCAGGGCTATATCGCCCATGTGGCCAGGGGTGAATATGAAGAAGCCCTGCGACTCATCATGGAACGTAATCCTGTTCCCTTTTCCGTGGGCCGGGTCTGTCCCCGATTTTGTGAAACCCGCTGCCGTCGAATCCTTGTCGATGAACCGGTCTCCATAAACCACCTCAAACGTTTTGTGGCCGACTGGTGCATGGCCGGCAAAATCAATCTGGGTATTCCCAAAGATAAAGCAACCGGCAAGCGAATCGCCGTTATCGGTGGTGGTCCGGCTGGTCTGACGGCTGCCTTTTTTTTGACCCGTAAAGGGCATGATGTGACGATCTTTGAATCCGAATCCCAGCTTGGCGGAGCCCTTCGTTACGGCTTTCCTGAATACAAAATTCCCAAGGACGTTCTCAACTATGAGATTAATACCATCCTGAAAATGGGTATTAATATACGGCTCAGCCAACGATGGGGCCATGATTTTACCCTTCAGGATCTACGGGATATGGGCTTTGCTGCCACCTTTATCGCCATCGGTGCCGGTATTGATCAGCCCATGCATATCCCCTGTACGGACCGTGCCCACGTGTACAGCGCAACCCGTTTTTTGCACCAGGTCAACGAGGGGGCAAAACTTGATCTGGGAGAGAGTGCTGCTGTTATCGGCGGTAACAATATTGCCATGGAGGTCGCGCGCAGTCTGCGGCGGCTGGGGGTGCAGCAGGTTACCGTCATTTATCCCCGCGCCCGCATAGAAATGCCTGCCAATCAACGCAATATCCGGGAAGCGGAAAAAGAAGGCGTCCAGTTTCTGCTCATGGCCTCACCCGTGGGAATCTGTGGAGTCAGCGAAACCGACAGTCGTCTGAAATTAGACCTGATCCGAATGAAGCTGGGTGAGCCGGACAAGCGGGGAAAGCGTGAACCCATACCCATTCCCGAATCGGTTAATTCCATAGCCGTTGATACCGTTGTCAGCTCTCTTGGACAGTTGGCGGTTGAAGAAAAGATGTCAGGGGGTGAGTTGGAGCAGGCCCTTGATATTTCTCCCCGAGGAACCTTTGTCGCT
>JALSNT010000640.1 GCA_026986885.1 Desulfobulbaceae bacterium | reverse complement strand
TCAACAACAAGATAGTCAAGGAGATTAAGAGATTCCGGCCTGATAAAACGTCTACGTTCGGTTGTCATTCCTGCTCCGCCTGAAAGCATATTTGGCTTCTACCTGAATTGAGCATTCTGAATATTGCAAGAATACCCATCAATAAATACAAACCGGATTCAACATACCAGCACACTCCGGTTCTCTTCTAATGGTACCTTCTTCAACCATCCTTGTCAAATATCCTCCCCGCTCTCTCCCTGACTTTACAGCGGAACCAACAAATCCACATTTTTGTTAAAAAAATAAAAATAATTAACCGCTTTGTAACAAAATACATGGCCGTCGGAATCCCATTTTTAATAAAATACTGAAAAAACACAAGGTTGTACCTATCACTCGCAATTGGCCCGTGGCTTGCTAAACAAAGAAAAATGTTACCTGAACCTAAGTTTGAGCGTGTCCGTCCAGGATCTTCGGAGGAAAGATCCCGGATGGAGACAAAAAAAATTATTCTGGAGGAGAAGTGAGGAATGGATACCGGTGATACCGCATTTATGCTGATAGCGACGGCCATGGTCATGTTGATGACCCCTGGGCTGGCGCTTTTTTATGGGGGACTTGTTCGTTCAAAGAATGTTCTGGCCACTACCATGCAGTCCTTTTTCTGCCTTGGGTTGATTTCAATTATCTGGGTACTGTACGGATACTCGCTGGCATTCGGCCCTGATATAGGCGGCTTTATCGGCAGCCTGAAATACCTGGGACTTAAAGGTGTGGGTACAGGCATAGGCCCATACTCCGATACCATACCGGATCTGCTCTTCTGCGCCTTCCAACTGATGTTTGCCATTATTACCCCGGCTCTCATCACCGGCGCCTATGCCGAGCGGATGAAATTCACCGCCTTTGCCCTGTTCACCGTCCTCTGGTCAACCTTTGTCTATTTCCCGGTATGTCACTGGGTATGGGGCGGAGGCTGGCTGGGTTCCATGGGCGCTCTTGATTTTGCCGGCGGCACCGTTATCCACATCAATTCCGGCGCAGCAGCCCTGGTGGCGGCAATTGTTCTCGGCAAGCGGAAGGGATACGGTCGTGATGCCATGCATCCCCACAACCTGCCCATGACGATTCTTGGTGCCGGTGTACTCTGGTTCGGCTGGTTCGGCTTTAATGCCGGCTCGGCCCTGTCCGCCGGGCCGATAGCCGTTCTTGCCCTGTTCACCACCCAGGTGGCAACCGGTTGCGCCGCCATCACCTGGGTACTGGCCGAGTGGGCAGTTCAGGGAAAACCGACTACCCTGGGCGCAGCTTCCGGCGCAGTGGCCGGTCTTGTTGCCATTACACCGGCAGCCGGCTTTGTTGGGCCGCTGTCGGCCATTATTATCGGCCTTGTTGCCGGCGCGCTTTGTTATGGTGCTGTTCTTATGAAAGGTAAATTCGGCTATGACGATGCCCTGGATGTTGTCGGTGTTCACGGAGTCGGCGGCCTGTGGGGTGCTCTTGCCACCGGACTCTTTGCCTCGACTTTCTGGAATCCGGACGGGGCGAACGGTCTGTTTTTCGGCAATCCCCACCAGTTTATCGTTCAGGCGATAGGAGCTGGGGCCGCCATCGGCTATTCGCTTGTTATCACATTTATTTTGCTTAAAATAGTAGATGCAATCGTCGGCCTGCGACCCGACCTGGAAGATGAGGTCCAGGGACTGGACGTCACCGACCACAAGGAAGTCGGCTATGCCCTCTAATAAATAATGACATAACTGCGGCAGCACGCAAAATATTGTGCGTGCTGCCATCGGGCAGACAGGCCTGTCTTTTTCCTTAGTCGCGTTTTCCCCGGCCGCAAGGACGGACTTGAACAAACCGCCTCCCCTTGTTACAATGTTGTTCATATTTTTAACAACTTTGTAATATTTTTCAACCCAGAGGAGGAGACGTGATGAACGGAGCGGATACCGCTTTTATTTTAGCGGCGGCAGGATTGGTTTTACTGATGACCCCGGGGCTCGCCCTGTTCTACGGGGGTATGGTGCGTGGCAAGAATGTGCTGGGTACCATCATGCAGAGCCTGATTATGATCGCGATAATCTCGATCGAATGGGTATATTTCGGTTATTCCATGTCTTTTGGCCCGGATGTGGGTGGTGTTATCGGGAATTTATCATGGTTTGCTCTGCGCGGAGTAACCAACGCCCCGAGTAACGAGTACGCCACAACCATCCCGCAAACGGTATTCATGATCTACCAGTGCATGTTTGCCATTATCACCCCGGCACTCATCACCGGCGCTTTTGCCGAACGGGTACGCTTTGCTCCTTTTGCCCTGTTCAGCCTGCTCTGGGCATTGCTTGTTTATAATCCGGTCTGTCACTGGATCTGGGGCAGCGGCGGCTGGCTGGCCAAAATTGGTGTGCTCGATTTTGCCGGCGGTCTGGTTGTCCATGCCACCTGCGGCATGGCGGCCCTGGCCTCGGTCATGGTCATCGGCCCGAGACAGGGATACGGCAAGCGCAGCTTCATGCCGCACAACCTGCCCATGACCATGCTCGGCACCGGTCTCCTCTGGTTCGGCTGGTTCGGCTTTAACGGCGGCTCCGCCCTGGCAGCCAATGGGGTTGCCGCAACCGCTTTTGTCGCCACTCATCTTGGCGGCATGGCCGGAATGGCCATGTGGACCCTGATGGAATGGTGGCAGTTAGGCAAACCGACCACCCTGGGCGCGGCCTCGGGCGCCGTTGCCGGCCTGGCCACCATTACTCCAGCGGCAGGCTTTGTCGGGCCCAACGGTGCCATTGCCATCGGCCTCATTGCCGGACTCATCTGCTATGGTGCGGTTAAATTGAAATCAAAGCTCCAGTTTGATGACTCTCTGGATGTCGTCGGCATCCATGGTGTCGGCGGCATCACCGGCACCCTTTTATTAGGGATCTTTGCAACCAAAGCGGCCAATCCCGGGGGTGTCGACGGCCTGCTCGCCGGCAGCGTCAGCCAGCTTGGCCATCAGTTCATAGGAGTTATGGCTGTTTCCGCCTATGCCTTTATCGTCAGTTGGCTGCTTTTAAAAGCAATCCATGCTGCCATCGGCCTCAGGCTCTCTGCAGATGCCGAAGTCGAAGGTCTTGATTCTGCGGAGCATACGGAAACAGCCTATAACAATTAGTAACCCAAATTGAGCGTTGTACCCCAATCTGCAGCCTGGGGCGAAATGAAAATCGCTCAATTCAGGAGTAAACATCAAACAAATAACGCTCAAAGTGCAAACTTAACGAGGTTGATCAATGAAAAAAATAGAGGTTATTATCAAACCGTTTAAGCTTGATGACGTCAAAGAGGCCCTTAATGGTATCGGCATCAAGGGAATGACCATTTCCGAGGTCAAGGGCTACGGCCGTCAGAAAGGGCATACGGAAATTTATCGGGGAGCGGAATATGTTGTCGATTTTCTGCCGAAGATCAAACTTGAAATCATCATCGACACCGACCAGGTGGACAAGGTAATTGAGACTGTTATCTCTGCTGCCAGAACGGGAAAAATCGGCGACGGCAAGATTTTTGTCCTGCCTGTTGAAAAAATTGTCCGCGTGCGTACAGGAGAAACCGATCACGAGGCCATCTAAGTGTCTAAAGAGCTGCATGCCCAGCAGGCGGCCCTGGAGGAGTTATGGCGGCAGGGACTCAGCGGCCGTGAACTCCTCCATCGACACACTACCCTGGTTGACGATTTTATATCCGCCCGGTTTTCAGGATCACCGGCAGTACAAAAAAACAGGGGCAAAATAGCCCTGGTCGCGTTAGGGGGATATGGCCGCCGTGAGCTGTACCCATTTTCCGACATTGATCTGCTGCTGCTGCACGACCGGCGTTCGGGAAAAATCATGCAGGAGGTTTCGGAAACCATCCTTTATCCACTGTGGGATGCCGGTTTTGAAGTCGGCCATTCCGTGCGCCGGATAAAGGACGCGATCCGTTTTGCCGGAGAAGATTTCTTTTTTCAGGTCGCTCTGCTGGATGCGCGGCTGCTGGCCGGTTCGAAAACACTCTTTGCAAAACTACAGACCCGCTATCAAAAAAAAATACTCTATGGTAACCGGCATAAATTCGTCAAAACCATGGAGGAATTCCGCACCGAGCGGAGAAACAAATATGGATCACACGCCTACCTTCTTGAACCGCATATCAAGGAGGGCAAGGGGGGCATGCGGGACATCCAGGCCATGCTCTGGGTCGCCGGGGCGGTTTTCGGTCTGAGCGGTTTAAACGCCATGCGGGATGCCGGCATCCTCACCCTGGAAGATCAGGAAAAATTTTCAAAATCCTGGAATATGCTTGCCCGCATCAGAAACCGGCTCCACTATATCAGCCGTCGTAAAAATGATCAGCTGCACTTTGACTACCAGGAGGAGATGGCAGCCGCTTTCGGCTACCAGGACAAGGACGGCAAACTTGCCGTCGAACAGTTCATGCGGGATGTCTACGGCCATCTGCAGAATATCGCGGTTACCACAGATCTTTTTTTTGAGCATGTAGCGGAAGTCCTCGGGTTAAACGACAAAAATAACCGGGAACGTACGCTGGAAAAAGCCATTGTCGAACGTGGCGGGTATCTGCACCTCAGCAATCCATCAGAGCTTGAAGAGCGCCCCCATATCATGATGCGTCTCTTTCTCCAGGCAGGTCGTACGGGATTGCCGCTCCACCATCGCCTTCGACAACAGATAAGCAGTCATCTTTACCTGGTCGATGATCAATTCCGTTCTTCCCGCCGGGTTGTTAAACCCTTTCTTGAGGTGCTTGTACAGGCAGAAAATCCCCTGCCCGTACTCGAATCCATGCTGGAAACAGGTCTATTGACCACCTATCTTCCTGAATTTGCCGGTATTGAATCGCTGGCCCAGCATGATCTGTATCATATCTACACGGTTGACCGCCATCAACTGCAAACCGTGGCCGAACTCGCGATCCTCCGGCAGGAACAGCAGGAGTTATTCAATGCTCTGGCCGGACCGCATCTTCTCTACCTGGCCGCCCTGCTCCATGATATCGGCAAAGGCCGCCATGCCGATCACTCAAAAATCGGCGCCGCAATGATCAAAGACATCGGTATGCGCTTTGGCTTTGCTCAAGAGGAGATTGACACCCTTTCCTTTCTCGTGCGCTACCATCTCTTTCTTCCGGAAAATGGCCTGCGCCGTGACCTTGAAGATCAGGAATTCATCCGGCAGACAGCTGAACTTATCGGCTCAACCGACAGACTGACCATGCTCTATCTGCTCAGCATTGCCGACTCCAGGGCAACCGGCCCTTCCGCCTGGTCGACCTGGAAGGCAACCCTGATGGCCGAACTTTACCTGAAAGTAAAATCCTGCCTGGATGCCGTCTGTAGTCCCGGGACAGACACAAAAAATGCAGAGGATCAAGGGGTGTCCTGGTTGCGACAACTGGTACTGAACCTGACAGCGGATATTCCCGATCTGCGCATACCGGTCCAGGATCTGCCCGCCGATTACCTGACCGGTTTTACCCCGGAGCTGGTGGTCCGCCACCTGCTGCTGCACAGGGATAACAACCTGCAACTGCAGCAAAAAATACTCCTCTTTCCCGAACAACGTCCAGGATACTGGTCCCTCCTCATGCTCAGCAAAGACCGGGCCGGCCTGCTGGCCAAACTTTGCGGCGTCCTTGCCCTGCACAATTTTTCCGTACTTGCCGCCCAGATCTTCACCTGGCCCGACGGGACAGTGGTTGATGTCCTTGATGTGCAACCCGTTCTCGATACGGAATTTGCAGAACAGAACTGGCGGATAATGGAAGAGGATCTCAACAAAGCGGTCAACTACCGGCTCGACATCGGCCTGCAACTGCATAACAAAAAACAGGCCTTTGGCACAAAACCACGCCGCCAGGTGCAGCAGCTGGAGATGAAGGTCATCCTTGACAATGAATCTTCCCGCAGATTCACCGTCATTGAGGTCTACGGCGGCGACGCACCCGGCGCCCTGTATCAGCTCACCCAGACCCTTTCCGATTTCGGCCTTGATATCCATCGGGCAAGAATCGCCACGGAAGTGGAACAGTTGATCGATGTTTTTTATGTCTTAACGCGCGACGGGAAAAAACTGACCGACCCCACCGAGCAGGAAAAAGTACGCAAAACCCTGCTGACAATCATCGGCAGGGAGGAAAACGACTGACCAGATATTTTTTTCTAAATTGATTTTTTTTTACCGATATTGGAATAAAATAATGCTGAAAATTACATAAAATGGTAAGGAATGGGAGTCCGGTCGGCACCGGCTCATTTTATCAATCATCCAAGAACAAGGAGATGGAACATGACGCGTGAAGAGATAATGAAAATCATTGAAGAGCAGAACGTGCACTTCTTTCGGCTGCAGTTTGTCGATATTTTCGGTTTTATGAAAAATATCGCCATCCCGCTCAGCCAGATCGAAAA
>JALSNT010000639.1 GCA_026986885.1 Desulfobulbaceae bacterium | reverse complement strand
TATTATTTCTCTAAACCACCGTTTATTGTTCTCAACAGTTGTTTACTATTACCTCCGATGTAAAAGTCGACCAGGGTCAACGATGCTGGAGGCAACAAAGATCATGGTGAAGGAAATGACCGACACCATTACAAAGTGAACGATCCATTCTCATCAACCGGGTAATTGGGGATAACCAGACATCGCTTGCGCAGACAAGTGATGATTTTCGTTTTGCCGTTGCGGTTGCCGGTTTCGGTATGCTGTTTGAAAAATCAAAATTTACAGACGCCTTTGATTATGACCAGATATTCAGCCTTGCAAAACAGGCGCGGGGTAGAGATGACGATGGTTATTGGGCGGAATTTATCCGGCTGGTTGCAATCGCCCTGCTGCTCGACAGATAATAGCCTCTAAATTAAGGTTACCTGCTCCGGCCTTATTCTTCTTTTGATCATGATATTTCATCCCGGGCAGGTCGCTGTTCGGGATTTTTTTACTTAATAACCGACGACAGCCGCAGCCGGTCTTACTTTCCTGCCTGATACAGGCATACCCCCTGGAATGCGGTCATCCCCGGCCCATAACCAGACGGGCAGATTTTTCTGATCGGGAAGACAGCCGAAAAAGCGGGCGGCCTTGATAACAAAACGAAACTGTTCCCTGGATAACCGGGCAATCGGGGTCTTTCCCGAGATAAAACATTCCAGTCTGCCGCCATTGCTGACCAGAAGGTGTTCGCCCTTTTTCTGCATAACACTTGTTCGTAGAAACCTGACGGAACGAAGTTTTAACTTACCGTTTTTTCGCTGACTGAAACCAAACAACGTCTGCCGGATAATCATCTTGTATTCCATGGGACCTCCTCGGGTTGTAGAGAACAAAGCCGGTTCTGATAAACCAGGCTCTTTTCATTATTTTCCTTGACTCTACCAGAGGTGGTCTGTCATATAGCGACAGTCCCTGCATTTTTTTTAGTTTTTTTAACTTTTTTTCATAAAAGATCGAAAACAGACGCATACGGATACGCAAAAATACATAAACTCAACCAGGTAAACAAATGTCTATCCTTGAACGTATCTATTATTTCCATACTCAAATAAAAACAGACCGGTATCCCAACACCAGCCACCTCATCCGTGAATTTGAAATCTCCCAGGCCACCGCCCACCGGGATATCGCCTACCTGCGCGAACGCCTTCTGGCGCCGTTGCAGTTTGACACTAAGAAAAACGGCTTTTACTATACACGTAACGACTTCAACCTCCCCTTTGAGAATAGTCCGGCCATAACCCTGATCCTGGGTCTGCTCGGTAATATGGCTGAGGAATCCGGTCTGGCTGAGCTGCCCGAACTTGCGGAAATAAAAAACCATCTGCGGGAGGTACTCTTTCCCGGCAGGCGGAATATGGCTGATCTGGTATACTGTGAATGGGTGGAAAAGGAGCTGATCGATAAAGAAATATTCAAAACAGTACTTGCCACTCTCAGGGAACGACGGCAACTGCAGATCACCTATCGATCGGCAACCGGTCGCAAAAGCAAACGCACAGTTGATCCCCTTAAGCTGGTCAACTACCAGGGCCGCTGGTATCTGCTCGCCTGGTGTACGGACAAGGAAGATCGCCGCCTGTTCCACCTGGCTCGCATGCAGAAAGCACAGGCGTTGTCGTCTCGGGTAGAGCGGAAATTACCGGACAACGATGACTGGCTGCGGGCAAGTTTTGGTATCTTCAAGGGACCGGTGACCACCAGGGCAACCATTAAATTCACCGGTACGGCGGCGGAAATAGTCCGGCACCAGATATGGCATGCCGAGCAGAAAATCATCAGAAAAAAAGACGGAATCCACCTCATCCTGCCCATTAATGATGACCGGGAGCTGATTATGAAAGTGCTGCAATTCGGGGCCGGGGCTGAAATTCTTCGTCCGAAACGGTTGCGAATACGGCTTACCGAGGAGATCAAACAGATGGAAAAAATTTACCGCACCTGAACAACTTGCCCTCACCGCCATGATTGGCTACAATATCCCAATCCTCTCTCCTTAAAAGAACAGGACAACCACCATGAACAGGAACACCATCGCCGTTATTCTTGCCGCCGGCAAGGGAACCCGCATGAAATCAGAACGCGCAAAGGTCCTGCACGAGGTATTTTTCAAGCCCATGCTCCATCATGTTCTTGATGCGGTAACCGGTGCCGACATTAAAAAAATTGCCGTCATTGTCGGCCATCAGCGCGAAAAAGTCCTGTCCTCTCTTGCTCATTATCCCCATATCCCGGTTATCCAGGAAGAGCAGCTTGGCACCGGCCACGCCGTCCTCTGTGCCGGAGACGCCTGCAAAGAGAGCAACCAGGTTATGATCCTGTGCGGGGACACGCCGCTTATCCGCTCGCAGACCCTGCAGGAAATGATTGCCTCTCATAACCGATCCGATGCGGTTATTACCCTTATGACCACAATGCCGGCGAATCCCTTTGGGTACGGCCGGGTTATCAGTGATGACCAGGGCAATATTCTGAAAATTGTCGAGCAGAAGGATGCCGATGAAAAACAACAGCAAATCAGGGAAATAAACACGGGCATCTACCTTGTCCAGCGTGATTTTCTTTTCCAGGCCCTGCAACAGGTAGGCACAGACAACAGTCAAGGTGAGGTCTATCTCACCGATATTATATCCATAGCCGGCAGCAGGCACAAAAAGGTCCACAAATTTCTCCATTCAGAACCCATTGATGTGCTGGGCGTAAACTCCCGGGTGGAGCTGGCCCAGGCCCACTTTGAGCTGCAGATGCGGCATAACCGCCGACTCATGCTCAGCGGTGTGACCATGTATTCCCCGGAAACCATCCTGATAGAACCAGGCTGCAGCATCGGCAAAGACACTGTTATTAACGGCAGCGCCCGCATCACCGGCGGCTCAACCATTGGCGGAACAGCACTTCTCGAAACAGGAGTTGTGGTCCATAAAGCCCGGCTCGGCGATCGTGCCGTCATCGGCGCAGGCTCCGTTCTCCATAACTGTACCATTGATGATGAAGAACATATTCCACCGTTGACTTATCGGGTGGGCTGACGCCATGATAATCATCAACGAACAGCCATATCCGTTTTCCGAAGGAATGCGACTGGGCGAACTTGCCGACCGGCTGAAACCGGGTGCCGATATCCTGGTGTTAAACGGAACACCTGCTGCCCGTGATTCTCTGCTGCAGGATAACGATATCTGCAGCCTGATCAAAACCGGTGAAATTCCATCGGCCCTTGACATGCGGACAACCCTTGAGGCCAGGCATGGCAGGGACCTGCAACAACGGCTTCGAAAAGCGGTCGTCGGCATCATGGGCCTTGGGGGTCTGGGGTCGGTGGTGGCCGTCAGTCTTGCCAAGATCGGCATCGGTAAATTAATTTTAGCCGACCATGACGTGGTAGTGCTCAGCAATATTCACCGGCAGCACTATTTTATCGACCAGATCGGCATGAAAAAAACCGCAGCCCTGAAAAAAACCATGGTCCGGGTCAATCCCTTTGTCAGCATCAGCACCATTGAAAACAGACTCACCGAAAAAAATATTCCTGAACTGTTCGCCGGCGTTGATGTGCTGGTGGAATGTTTCGATGATCCGACGATGAAGGCAACGGCAATGCGAACAACACTGCAACATCTTCCCCGTGCCGGTTATGTCGGCTCATCCGGGGTTGCCGGGTATGGTGACGGAAATACCATTTCCTGTACAAAGATAAAAGCCGGCGTCTATATTGTCGGCGACAGGGTAACGGAGGCAAAAAATAACACCGGTCTCTTGGCGCCGAGAGTCGGGATTGCCGCCCACCACCAGGCAAACCAGGTGGTGCGTTTGATTGGAGGCATGGACAAAAACGCATAGCCTTTCATCATCTTTCCTCTTTTCAGTATTGGCAACCTGTCCGGTTCCGATTATGATTAACCCCGCATATCAAACAAGCCGCAAAACAGATAAACTATCGACCCATTCAGGAATAAAACAGCACTGTGCACATAGTATGTAACGGCAGACAACAGGAGATTGACCAGGGCAAGACCCTTGGCGGGCTGCTTGAGGATTTGGGCCTGCCTGCTGATTCCGTTGTTGCTGAAATTAATCAAAAAATAATTGATCGTGATCAGTATGCGACCCTCAAGCTTTCCCAGGGCGACCAGGTGGAACTGATTCGTTTTGTCGGAGGGGGGTAAAATGCTGACCATAGCAGGAACCGAATTTTCCTCACGTCTCTTTGTCGGTACCGGTAAATTTTCTTCGGCAACCGTTATGGAACATGCCATTGCGGCCTCGGAAGCGCAAATGGTGACGGTAGCCTTACGGCGTGTTGACCTGGAAAATCCGGATGACGACATCATGAGCCATTTGGACAGGGATAAAATCCATTTTCTGCCCAACACATCCGGTGCCCGTAATGCAGACGAGGCTGTTCGCCTGGCCCATCTGGCCAGGGCTGCCTCCGGAAGCCGCTGGCTGAAACTTGAAGTCACTCCCGACCCGCGTACCCTGTTGCCCGATCCCGTTGATACCCTGAAGGCCGCTGCACAACTGGTCAAAGACGACTTTATTGTTCTTCCCTATATAAACGCTGATCCTGTTCTCGCTCTGCGTTTGCAGGATGCGGGGGTAGCCGCCGTCATGCCCCTGGGTGCGCCCATTGGTACAAACCAGGGCATCCAGACCGCCCTGCAGGTGGCCATCATCATTGAACAGGCCCGGGTACCGGTGGTGGTTGATGCCGGAATCGGCGCCCCTTCCCACGCGGCCCAGGCCATGGAAATGGGAGCGGACGCGGTGCTTGTCAATACGGCCATCGCCATTGCCGATGATCCGATCCGCATGGCCGCGGCCTTTAAACAGGCGGTACAGGCCGGTCGTCAGGGATTTGCCGCAGGATTGGGAGCCAGTTCAACCTCAACCAGAGCCTCCTCTCCGCAAAGGGGATTTATCGGTGAATCCTTAAACTTCATCGAAGAATAATCTCATGCAGGCATCTTTTCACATTGAGAATTTTTCAGGGCTAACGGACCAAATCCAGGCGGCCACCTCCACAGACGTAGAAACCGCCCTGGACAGCCGAACTTGTACCCTGAACGACTTAGCCGCCCTGCTCTCTCCGGCGGCGGAAGAATTTCTGCCGCAAATGGCTGCCCGCTCCCGTGAGCTGACGGCCATGCGCTTCGGCAAGACCACCCAGATATTTGCACCGCTCTACCTCTCCAATTTCTGTATCAATCGCTGTGCCTATTGCGGTTTTGCAGCCGACAATGCCATCCCCAGAAAAAAACTAACGATAGACGAAGCCATACGCGAAGCCGACATTCTCAAAGAGCGCGGCTTTAAGCATGTTCTCCTGGTCACGGGTGAGGCACCGGCCAAAGCAGGCGTGGACTATCTGGAAGAAGTTGTCCTGCGCCTAAAAGACAAATTCGCCGCCCTGTCAATTGAGGTACAGCCCCTGGAACAGGAGGAATATGCGCAACTCTTCCGGGCAGGAGTTACGGCGGTTGCCGTCTACCAGGAAACCTATGACCGGAAGATCTACAAACAGGTCCATCTGGCCGGTAAAAAATGCGATTATGACTATCGAATCAATACTCCTGCCCGGGCCGCCGCTGCCGGTATGCGGGAAATCGGTATCGGCGCGCTGCTTGGCCTGTCCCACTGGCGTGCCGAGGGCATGGCCCTGGGCATCCATCTGCAATGGTTGAGAAAACAGTTCTGGCAGACCAACTTCACCGTCAGTTTTCCGCGCCTGCGGCCTGCAGCCGGAGCATTTGAACCGCTGGTCAATGTAACGGAGAAAAACTTAAGTCAGCTCATGTTTGCCCTGCGTATCTTTGACCCTGATGTCGGCCTGATTCTCTCCACCCGGGAAGAGGCCAGATACCGTAACGGCATGCTTGGCCTTGGTCCCACCAGGTACTCAGCCGGTTCCTGTACAGCGCCCGGCGGTTATTCATCTGACGAGCACGATGGTGAGCAGTTTTCCGTCGGTGACCATAGAACCATTGATGAAGTGTGTAAAATTATACAAAATAAAGGTTTCGACCCGGTCTGCAAGGACTGGGACAGGGAATTTCAATCTTTTCCCTAAATTCAACTTTTTAATCAAACGAACAAAAAAATCTTTTTCATAACATGAACCCTGGAGGGATCCAATGAGTGACATAAAAAAAATGTATACCACCATCTTGGGTGATTCTTTCCCCATGGAGATGAGCATCTCCTTTGGTGACCAGACACTGGTTTACCGCAAACGAACATGGGCCATTGCCACTGCCGATGGTACAGTGGAAGAACGTGGCCTGCGCTACGGTGAAAACCCCGACCAGGAGGCCGCCCTTTATGAACTGGTTAACGGCAACCTGGTCCTTGGTGACTGCAAGTTCATTAAACCGGGCAATTCACTGGTTTCCGGCATTACGGTTGATGACATGCTGCAGGTGGGCAAACATCCGGGTAAGATCAACCTGACCGATGTCGATAACGGCCTTAACGTTATCAAATATCTGGTCGATAAACCGGCGGCGGTCATCCTCAAGCATAACAATCCCTGCGGCGCGGCGGTAGGTGAAACTCTGGCTGATGCCTATAACAAGGCCAACCGTACCGACCGGATTGCCGCCTTTGGCGGAGCCGTCATCATGAGCAGACCGGTGGACAGGGAAACTGCCGAACTGATGAGCCGGAATTATCTGGAAGTAGTCTGCGCCCCGGAATTTGAAGAGGGAACTTTAAATATTCTGGCCAAAGCAAAAAACCTGCGGGTCATCCGTATGGACAAAATCAACCGGCTGGCAGATTTTGAAAAATTTCGCTTTGTGGACTTCAAGTCACTCATTGACGGCGGCATTATCGTTCAACAGTCGGCAGTTAACTCCATCCGTTCCCCCGCCGATCTGCAACCGGCAACCGCCACCTGGAAAGGCAAGGAATATGCCTGCAAGCGGCAGCCGACCCAGCGCGAACTGGACGACATGATCTTTGGCTGGGCCGTGGAACACGGTGTGACGTCAAACTCTGTTATCTATGTGAAAGACGGATGTACCACCGGAATCGGAACGGGTGAGCAGGATCGGGTCGGGGTAGCTGAAATCGCCATTCACAAGGCCTATATCAAGTATGCCGATATCACCTGCTATGACAAATTCGGCATCCCCTACGCCGACCTGGCCCTGCAAGTGGAGCAGGGAAAAAGGGATGCTGCCGACAAAGAAGAAATTGATGCCAAGGTAAAAGAGGATAAGGCCGGTCTGCCCGGGTCGGTCATGATTTCCGATGCCTTCTTTCCCTTCCGGGATGCTGCCGATGTGGCCATTGCCCAGGGAATCACCGCCATTCTCCAGGCAGGTGGCTCCATGCGGGACTATGCCTCCATTGAGGCCTGCAACGAGGCCGATCCACAGGTGGCCATGATGTTCACCGGCCGGCGTTCGTTTAAACACTGACACACGTATTTATTCAGGCTAATCTCCAACCCTGTGCAACTGAACAACAAAACATGAACGTCGGCCATAAAAAATTTCCCTTGCGTCCTCTGCTCGCAAGGGAAGTTTTTATCCGGCCGCTGTCAACGCACACCGATTTCGCTTATCAACTCCTCTACCATGGCGACACGGCAATATCCGCCAAAGGCGGCCAGAGCGTGTTCATGTCGTTCCCGGCTCTCTGTGGCACAACCATCTGCTGCACAAATCATCAGGTAGCCTCGGTCCGCTCCATCACGAATGGTATGATCCACACATTGATCTGTCAGAAAACCCGTCACTATGACTTGCTGGATGCCGATATTCTTTAATACATAATCAAAAATCGTGGAGTTAAACAGGCTTGACGATGTCTTTGGTAGAATTATCTCGTCCGCACCAGGCGAAAGAGAGGGGATGACCTGTGACTCCCAGCACCCTTTCGGAAAATGAAAATCGCTCAACTTATAATCAAGACTGCGATCCCGGCCATCCAGGGTGAGACTTTCAATCACCGTATAGATTACCTCCATACCCACCTTGCGGCAGACGTGTAATAATCTGTGGATATTCGGTATGGTTTTTTCCGATGCCTGTCGATAAAATTCCGGCCTTTTGTTTTCTTCCTTCTCGTTAAACGTCCCGTTTTGAACATCAATGATTAATAACGCTGTCTTTTTTTTGTCTATCGAAGGGAAACGATGAGGAAAAATGTTGTGAACGTTCTCCATTTTCAACTCCTTATACGGAAACCGCTTGGACAAGGACAGGTACGAGCAGGTCGGCTAATTTACGCTGCCCCGCACAGGTCACGATAAGATCCTGACAGATCTCAATCTCCACATACGGCAAGCTGTTCTGAACTGCATGTTCCGGAATGGTATAATCATTCGTAAAATCGATCTGATAAGGCACATTGCAGCCAATATTAAGTTCGTCATATCCTTGCAGTAAATGAAGGACGTGCTCTCCAATTTCGGAGGTATCGTCATAAATAACCCCTATATCCCAGAGCCTTTTTTTCCCCTTCAGCTCTCGGGTAAAACTATGCATGGCAATAAGTGCCGGCGGGACACCGGAGTTCTGTGCGCATTCCTGGATAACCCTCTGTACCGCCTGATGATATGGTCTAAAAACATGCTCTTCCCGGAAATTTTGTTCCTGCTGCCCCGGAGACTGGTTAGCCGGAATCAACACTGCATCGCTGCATGCCGGAATGGATTGAGAAGTACCGGGACGGCGATTGCAATCAATTACCAAGCGTGAATACGCCTGGGCAACGAATGGCGCTCCAAGGAAATGGGCCAGCCAATTCGTTGTGCTGAATATCCCTATATCCAGGCCGATGTGCCGGTTCAGTTCGGCCGGTTCAAGGCCGAGCATACCCAGTTTTTCAGGGACCCTGTTGCCGGCATGATCACAACAGAAAACCATGTCCAGCCGGGTGCGAGGCGGGAGCAGCATTACCGGGTCCGGATCACAGGCCCCAAACCAGGACGACGCTCCCCGGCTCTGCTCAATAGCATTCAACATATCGTCCGACCTGCTGCTCAGCATCAAGCCCTTCCAGAAGTGATAATTCGCTCTGCTTATGGACAAGGTATGCGTTATGGAATTCGTCTCCCATCCAGCTCTTTAAACGCTTGCTTTTCCGCAGGGCAAACAAAGCCTCCCCAAGAGATGTCGGTAACCGCTGTATCCCACGCTGCTGCAGCTCCTCTGTACTCAATGTTCCGGGATCACCTTCTGTGGGAACAGGAATGGTCAGTTTGTTTCTGAGTCCATCAATACCCGCCCAGACAATGGCACCGAGGACAAGATACGGGTTGGCGGCAGCATCAGCGGCCCGATACTCGAGATTAAAACGGGTGGAAGCCTCGATGTCGGGAAGCTTAGGCAGGGGGCAGATGCGTATCCCTGCTTCCCGGTCCTTGTCGGCCAGATTATTATAGGCAGCGCTCCAGCGATTTGGCTGCAAACGTTCATACGACAATACCGATGGAGCCGTCAAAGCAATAAATTCAGGCATACTCCGGAGAATCCCGGCAGTAAAACAGGCCGCATCCGGGGCCAGGCAATGCCGGGAATCCGGGTCATATGTCCTGGCCTTGCCCGCCCTGTCGACAAGACTGTAATGGATATGCACCCCGTTTCCCACCATGCCCATCCCCATCACCGGCGCAAACGTGGCCTTGCGACCAAAAGAGCGGGCCACACTGCGTACGATTTCACGCAGGCGAACTGCCCGGTCTGCAGCCGCAATACCCAGAGCCGGGGCACAGGTAACCTCGTATTGCTGCGGGCCGTACTCGGGCATAAACATTTCCGGTTCAATATCATTGATCTGGAGGGCGTTGATCAGTGTGGCGGCGAATAACCCCTGAAGGCGCATGGCATCAAGACCATAGGCATTGCCCAGACGCCGGGATGCACCTGAATAATGGAATTCATGCTCAAAGGCGGCTTTGACACACAGGCCGAATTCATTTTCAAGGATATCAAGTCCACGTTGCAGCCAGTTCCGTGGACAACAACTCCAGGGACTGCCGTCAAGTTCCAGGAGATCACAGAGTACAAAACGCTCGGCCGGCTGGTCTGTATTATATTCTACAACCACTCTGGTCTCCTGAACCGGCATCATGAGGATATCTCCTCTGGATCCCCAGGGGCTGTCGACTATATCGCCAAACGCTGTAATCATCAAATTCGTCGGAGCCAGACCTATGGCACCAGCTTTTTTGTTGTCCGTCGGATCGACAATATATCCCTTGCCGCGCACCAGGCCCGCATAATCACAGATGCAGGCCATGACAATTTCATTTTGCTGTTTCATTGACTTTCATCCATCCGGGATTCCAATACCTAAACTTAGCTGTTTCTGTTTATTCCAAAGCTATTTTACGGCTGTATTCTTTCCAAACAACCGGCGAAAGGCAAAGACCACAACTAGGGTGGATCCAAGCAGTATCAACACATTAAGTGGGTAGATAAGTACCACGTTGGACCTGTGCGACGAGGCCTGTTGCCAGACATAGAGCGGTAAGGTTTCTATTCGGCCTCGCAGATAAATCGATCGGGCGATTTCATTGAATGACAGTAAAAATGAAAAAAGACCGCCGGCAATAATACCATCCTTCAGCAGAGGAAACTCCACAGACCGGAATCGTTCCAATGGATCGGCCCCCAGATCGGCCGCTGCATCCAGAAGCCTGATGTCAAATCTCAGGGCAACCACAAGCACGGCAAGCAAGGCAAAGGGAAACGCCCAGACAAAATGACCTATGCAAAGTGACCATATTCCCATTTTGAAACCAAGCAACACTCGAAAATACAAAAACAGGGCCGTGCCGATGATTACCCCGGGGATGGCAAGTGGAAGCAGGGTAACCGCCAGCACTGCCGCTGCCATTCCTTTTCTTCGCATGCGCGCCACGGTCCGGCCGACGATCGTGGAACAGAGCATGGACACAATTGACACCCCTGTGGCAAGAGCCAGACTGACGACAAGCGGCTGCAACCAGTTCCGACTTTCTCCCAGATTGGCATACCACCTGACTGTAAAATCTCCGGGAAAACCACTGAGAGGATCACCGCTGAACGACATGAGTATTAGCCAGAGGATTGGAACATAGATCAGCAACAATGCCGCAAGGCCGAAGGCAAGCCCGATTTTCCGCCAAATCGGGTGTTCAGACCAGGCAGGCGTAGACTTTGCGCACTCTCTGCCATTCATTATCGGATCTCTCCAAGCGGGTTACCTTTCCTTCTAATCACAATAACTGAAACGTAACTGACCGCCATAATCATCAGTGTCATCAGCATCAGCATGACCACAGACAGGGATGCCGCCACAGAATAGTTGAGGATACGCAACAAACTTTCCACCGAAGAAGACAGCAGGATAACATGACCACCGCCAAGAAGCGTGGGAATCACCGAGTCACCAATCATGGGAATAAAGGTGAAAATAATTCCCGCACCAAGGCCGGGAAAGGCCAAGGGCAGAATTACATACAGAAGAGTATCCTTTGGGGTGGCCCCCAGGTCCTTGCTTGCCGCCAGAATTTCATCATCAATCAGACCAATGGAAAGGTACAGGGGAAACACCATGGTGGGGAAATAAGGCCCGAGCAATCCCAGGACAACAGCGAACTGAGAGAACAGAAGCCAGTCCAGCGGGCTATCGGTGATGCCCGATGCCATGAGCGAGTAATTGATCGGCCCATGCAGGCCCAGCAAGGATCGCCAGCCGATGGTGCGTGCCGAAAGGCTGAGGAAAAACGGAATGGTGAGCAGGGCAAGAACAGTGATCTTCACCCCTGTTTTTCGTGTACCTTTCGCCAGCCACAGGGCAAAAGGAAAGGCCAGGACTACTTCAACCAAGGTCACCAGCGACGCGGTACCAAGTGTTCTATAAGCCACCTGCCATCTGCCCGAGCTTAACACCTCCCTGTAGGCCTGAAGGCTCAGATTCCATACCGGGCGAAAATTTTCCATGGTCAGGAAGGACCAGAGAAACAATCCGGCAATGGGAATAAGCACAAAAAAACTCCAGGCGGAAAGAAAAATAGTCAGGCCTTTATAATTTGTTCCGGCCGGGGGGTGTAATATATCTCTAACCATGCGTTATCACTAATGAACAGAACATAAACCGAGCGTTTGATTCATCTGCAAATGAAAAAAGATAAATGATGAACTCGTAAAAAGTTCAAATCAACCCAAAGATGGCCTTGCTCTGTCACATGGAAGCTTAACTACAATGAAACAGCATAAAACCTGCAGACCCAGGTGCAAGGAAAATCGCCCAACTTAGGCAGAAGGAAAGGACCAGGGGGCTTGCTTGCACAAGCCCACGCCGGAACAGTTAATTTCAGGCCTGTTTGAAACGCTGCCATTCAGCCTCAATCACCTTAACATGTTGCGGTGAGGAGTTTTGCCAGTACAAAGGCATGGCCATTTTCTCGTTTACCTTTTGAATATTCAATTTTATGGCCTTCACCTCTTCCTTGCTCATCCCGTTTTCAGAGGCGAATTTCAGTGAGGCCAGAGGGTTGGCCGTGGCATATCCCTGCTGTACCGCCATAAGCGCTCCGTATCTGCCGCCAAGAAACCAGTCCATTGCTCTATACGCCCGGGCCAGACGTTCACCTTTGGCCTGAGAGGGGATATACGCGCCAATCATCCATTTTGAATAGCCTTCCTTGACCGAAACGTACTTGATGGGTTTTCCTTCACGTTGCAACTGCTTGATTACAGGTTCCCAGCACTGTTCAATGGCCACTTCTCCGTTGTCCAGCAGATCAACGGATTCCTCGTAAGAATGCCAGAATGCCCGGAACTGCCCTGCTCTTTTCCGTTCAATCAGAAAATCGACCACCATTTTCACCTCGTCGGGGGTCATATCGGCAGGATCGCCTATTTTCCGGCCTTTGCCGATAAGATACAATGCGGCATTGGGCAGAGTGGTCAACCAGGTATCCTCAATGGCCACCTTGCCTATAAACTTCGGATTGTCGAAAACAGCTCCCCAGGAAAAGGGTTCCGCCATCTTTACCAGCTGCGTATTAACGGCAAACGAATCGGCATTAAAGACAACGGGCGCGCCATACTGGGTACCGTCCGGTCCCTGCAGAAGAGGACTGGCTTTCACATCCTTAGAGACTTCATTCCACATCTTCAAGGCAGACGTATCAATTTTGCGAAAATAACCGCTGGGGCCCAGCCTGTCCTCTATGCCGCCGTCAAAGATGAAGAGATCGAAATCCTCACCGGCATCATTGGCCACTACTTCCTGCACATACAGACCAGGATCGCTGTTGATCCCATGGAATTCCATCTTCAGGCCGGTATCCTTTGCAAATACGCTCCAGTCCCGGATGGCACAGGTGGACACCCCCATCACCCGTACCGTGCCGCCGGCGGCAAAGGCCTTACCGGACAGGCAGGGTGCAAAGGCCGCAGCAGCGAGAGCTGCCGCGCCCGTTTTCAACATCGTTCGGCGTGAATATACTTTTTGCCCGGGTTCATTTGTCTTCATAACACTCTCTCCTTTGGTTAAATGCGTCATGAGCCGGTACCATGATCGTGTGACGGGCTTTCCAGCGAACCCGTACCTTTTCGGGAAGACTGTTCCGGTCATCCCATAACCGCATAATAATATCACCAATATCCGTAGATATGATTACATCAAGATATTTTCCCTTATATATTCGATTGATAACCCTGCCGCTAAGTTGATTTGTATTGGTGTCGCCTTGCCGCGCCCTGGTCACCGGCCTTACTCTTTCCGCCCGGAAAGCAACAATAATGGAGTCACCTGGTTGCGGCATATTACCGCCGCTCCACTCTCCTCTGAATTGGATATTATCGGCCACGGCGGTTACGCCATCCCGATCCCAGGTCTCCACCGTTGCCAGGATGGTATTTTCAATGCCCATGAACTCCGCAGCAAACCTGTTGCAGGGACGATCAAACAGACCGACAGGTGTATCTTTCTGGATGATTTTTCCCTGATCCATGAGAACGATTCGGTCACTCATGGTGAGCGCTTCTTCCTGGCTGTGGGTGACATAGATGAAAGTCATGCCAAGCTTTTTATGCAGCGCAAGCAACTCCACCTGCATGCCGATGCGCAGTTTTTCATCAAGTGCGCCAAGAGGTTCATCCAGGAGAAGCACGGATGGCTCCAGCACCAGACTGCGCGCAAGGGCAACCCGCTGTTTCTGGCCGCCGCTGAGTTGATCCACACCGCGTGAATAAAATCCGTCCAGTTTCACCTGGGCAAGCAGTTGTTCCGCTTTTCTGCGTCTCTCCAGCACCGGAATTTTACGTACCTTAAGCCCGTACTCTACATTTTCCCCCACACTCAAATGCGGAAAGAGGCCATAGTGCTGAAAAACAGTGGAAACATTACGACGATTCGCGGGAACAAGTGAAACATCAACCCCCTCAAGCGCCAATATTTCTATGGCGGTCGGCATTTCAAGACCCGCAATAATTCGCAGCAAGGTGGATTTTCCGGAGCCGCTGGAACCAAGAATACTGACAAATTCACCTGCGGTCACAGAAAGATTGATATCCTTCAGGGCCTGAAGGCCACCGTAAAAATGATTGAGGCCTTGTATCACAAGAACATTTTCCATAAAAAAGAGAATACATGTTTCATTTTCCATTTGCAACAAGTAAAATGAAACAAATGATACATTGGCAACCTCCAAACCGGAACATACAAGGATAATTATTGTGAAAAATTCATTTCATGAAAATGGATTCACCATCAGAGAGCGAATTCGTCGCCATGAGAAGGGATTCACCAGAAAAGAGCGGCAGATTGCAATAATTTTGACTGCCGGTGATCCAACAGCAGGACTCAAGACCATTGCCGAGCTTGGCAAACATGCAGCCGCCAGTGGCGCCACTGTTCTGCGTTTCATCAACAAACTGGGATATAGCGGCTATCCTGAATTTCAGGAGGCGTTGCGCAATGAACTGACGGAATTTCTGGAATCACCGCTTTCCAGGTATCACGCCACCGACTTCAAAGGCAAAAATGGAGATCCGCTGGGCAATTATGTTCACTACGCGATACGGACATTAAACAAAATGGTGAACACCACATCGAATGTGGAGTTCGACAAGGTGGCAAGACTTCTTGCCGATAAACGTCACTGTGTCTACGTGATCGGCGGAAGATTCAGCAGGTCTCTGGCAGAGCTGCTATGTTATGGACTGACAGGGCTGCGCGGTCGTGTTCACCTGGTTGCAAATGACTCCAGAAGCATGGTCAGCCAACTGCTTGCTCTCCAGAAACATGATATCGTGATTGTCTTTGATTTTCGTCGCTATCAGGATGATATCAACCAGTTTGCCAAATTAGCCTGCCGGGCCGGCGCAACCCTGGTCGTCTTTACCGATCAGTGGCAGGCGCCCTGCTGTAAATATGCACAGAGTGTTTTAGCCCTGCCGGTTGCCGGGCCGTCTGTTTTTGACAGTGCAATCGCCCCGATGGTCTGCGTGGAAGCGTTGATTGCCTACCTGGCCGAACTGCTGGAGAATAGGGCAAAAGAGTGCATTGAGCAGGCGGAATGGTTATACCGGCAACTGGCGGATACCTCAGTATAAGTCCCCAAAACAAATCCACCCCGGCACCATGTTCACCGTACCGCCGCCCAGCACTGGTCAGTTGCCGCCCGCAGGCAGGCATCACAGACCGCGACCGCGGCCAGACCATCCTCGCCGGTTACCGGATTGGGCCCTGTCCCTGCCAGATAATCCCGCCAGTCGGCAAGAAGGGGCACAATTGTCCCGACAGCCGAACCTGGTTTTAGATCAGTGCGTGTCGTATGATGGATAATTTCGCAGGTTCCATAAATTTGGTCTCCCGTTAATTGCCCCTGTCGACAGACAAAATCAAATCTTCCGGACCTGGCCTGCCCGATTTTAGAACAATCCACCACTCCCTGGACATTATTTTCCATTTCAATCAGAGCAAGCAAACCGTCTTCCAGAACGCGATTATGACGACGGCTTGTCATGGCCATAACCCTGACAATCTCAAGGCCGGTGATAAAACGAAGCGCATCAAAGACATGAACAGCGGTATGATAACTTACCCCGGCCCCGGCCAGGCGGGGATCTTCGTGCCAGGAAAGGGTGGAGGGTTCGATACGCTGATTGACCGAAACCGTGTACAAAGGGCCTAAATCAGGCAGGTATTTCTTAAAACAGCCAATAACCTTATTATAGCGCAGGGTCTGGCCAACGGTAAGCCGTAAAGCACCATTCCGGGCAAGAGCGGCAATTTCCCGCGCATCAGCCAGGCCTGCAGCCAGCGGTTTTTCCAGCAACAGTGGTTTGCCGACGTCGGCACAGGCCCGGCATATTGCAAGGTTTAATGCCGGCGGCACAACACCGATGACGGCCTGAACCCGGTCATCAAGAATGAGATCGCGCCAGTCAGGATATACCCGGCATCCCCACTCCTCCGCCTGTTTTTTCCCCTGGGGCGAACGTCTGCTGATGGCCGCAAGCGTAAGTCCATCAATATCACGAATAATATGGCGGGCATATCGACTACCGTGCTTACCGGTTCCGATTATTCCGATGCGCATGTTCGCTCTTCTCCTGTTCCGGACAAAGCCTCTGCCATCCTGGAGGCAGGATACCGGCATCCATCCCCAGTTGCCGACAGAAAACAGCAAGTTCCTCAACGGAGCAGTTAATTGCCGGAGAACGAATACCGGCGGCCACATCTGCAAGCTCGCGATAAACAAAGCTGACAAGGGCCTCGCGGACCACTCCCTTAAATCCGCTTTCTCTGCGACCGATGCGGTCACAAAAGGCCTGCAGGCGCTGCCAGTTATATATGGAGCGTTTGATACCCCGATAGATGGAAAGATCACGGTTATCCGGATCAAGATCACGCAGGACAATCTCCCGGCAGCGGGCCAGGGCGGCATCCTGCAGAGATTGCAATTCAGCGTCGGTAAGCGTCAGTTGCGGACCATCCGGGTCTTCCTGCAGATAATGGAGGGTGGCATGGAGAGCGATTTCCGGAATTTCTCCGGAATCACGCACGATCAGCAGCTCATCATCCAGAATCTGCGCCCTTAACTCAGTATTCATGATTCATCGCTCCTGCCCCGGTCAAGGTTAAACAGAGTGCGTACCACTTCCACCCGTTTCTGCTGGTCAACACATGGATGATTGGATTTAAGGTAACAGATGGGATGATGGAGCATTTTCGAACAGATTGCGGCCGCCATCTTTTCAAGAGATTTTTTTTCTTCACCACTCAAGGTATTAAGCCGCCCCAGGGTACGGTCAAGCTCGTCACGACAAATCTTGTCGGCCATGGAACGTATCTCGATAATGGTCGGAACAACCTCCATATTTTCCAGCCAGCCGCGAAACTTCACCGTTTCCTCTTCAACGATGCGCTTGGCCTTGACGGCCTCCTTGTCCCGCTCCGATTTGTTCATCTCCACAACATTATTGAGATCATCAATGTCATAGAGATAGACATTATCAATCTCGTTAATGGCCGGGTCAAGATCACGGGGCACGGCAATATCAATAAAAAACAGGGGTTGATACCTCCGTCTGGGCATTACCGGCAACACATCCTTTTTGTTCAGGATAAGACCGGAGGCACCGGTGGAACTGACGATGATATCAACATACTGCAACTGCTCCACCAGTTCCTGCAGGCGTATGGCCCTGCCGTGATAACAGCCGGCAAGCTTAACCGCCCGCTCAAAGGTCCGGTTGGCGACAATGACCTCGGTAACCCCCTGCCCCACCAGATGCTCGGCCGCCAGTTCAGCCATCTCACCGGCCCCGACCAGCATGACCTTTTTCCCCTTCAAATCGCCGAATATTTTTTTACCCAGCTCAACAGCGGCATAGGAGATGGAAACCGCACTGGCCCCTATTCTTGTTTCCGTACGTACCCGTTTGGCTACGGAAAAGGACTTATGCAGTAGTTTATTGAGAATCATACCGCTGGTTTTCTTTTCCGAGGCAAAACGATAGGCCTCCTTAAGCTGGCCTAAAATCTGTGATTCACCGACGATCATGGAATCAAGGCTGGAGGCCACCAGAAACAGATGCCGGACCGCCTCTTCATCCTGATACTGATAAATACAACCGGCCACCTCTTCCCGGGTGACACTGGAGGCAAAGAGCATGTCAAGCACCTCGCGCCGTGCCCTGGCAGTATCCTCGCAGGTATACAGCACCTCAACCCGGTTGCAGGTGGACAGCAGAAAGCATTCCTGCAGACAGTCAAGCCGACGTAAATTCCCTAATGGTTGCTCATAGCCTCCGACCAGGGCAAGTTTCTCCCGCACGGCAAGGGGCGTGGTCTTATGATTGACCCCCAGCAGGACAATACTATTACGCGCCATGGCCATGCACCCCTTTAAAGAGAAAAACAAGCGTCAACAATACGGCCATAAAGGCGATGACGGTGACGATGGCGGCCCGGCGCCCACGCCATCCCATGGTGAAACGCTGGTGCATGAGGGCGGCATAGAGAAACCAGGTAATCATGGCCCAGACGATCTTCGGATCCCAGTGCCAGTTTCTCCCCCCCCATATCCGGCGAGCCCAGATATAGCCGGTAAACATGCCAAGGGTCATCAGGGTAAAGCCGATACTAAGACAATGCTGATTAAGTTTGTCCAGAGATTCCAGAGAAGGGAGTCGGGAATAAAAGAAACCAAATCTTTTCTGCTTGAGTTCCCGTTCCTGCAGCAAATACATCAGGCCACCGATACAGGCGAGGGCAAGGAAGGCATCGGCGATAATGGCAAGTGAGGCATGAACGGGAAACAACCAGGAATGCTGAGTCTGGGTTAAAGGCAGAATCGCATGGGGCGCAATAGCTGAGACCAGCATGAGCAGGACAACCAATATAGATGAAAAGGTACCAAAATTTTTGACGGTGTAGCGCCAGCGAAAAGAGAGATAACAAAGGGCAATGGACCAGGCGAAAAAGGAAATGACCTCATGGACGCTGGTGATCGGCGTATGACCGCTCTCGATCAACCGGACAAGAATATTTGCAGTATGCAGCAGGGCGGCACTAAAAAATATTTTACGTGCCAGCACCCGAACCTTGTTTTTCTGATTAAAGAAAAAAACCAGATAGACCGTCATGGCCAGGACATAGGCCACAAAACTCAGTTGAAAAAGAAGGTAGCTCATGCGATTTTCCGATGAAGAATTTTACAAACAACATGTAATGGACTCGTAAAAAGTTCTAATCAACCCAAAAGATGGCTAAGTAAATTACATATAAGGTAAGCACAGACTCCGAGGAGTAGTGTTCGGTGGCCGGTCTTAATTAGACAGCTAATATGTTGAGAATCGCCACAAAGCACACTTTGCTGTCGATCGAAGTTTTTACGACGCCATCACATGTAAAAAGTCAGGAAAACAAGTTCATGGAACATCAGTCGATATTGTATATACTCCGTCCCCTGCCTGTCCACGGACCAGGTACTCTTTCTTAACAATTATTTTCGTGTTTTTTGTGACAGAAGATATACTCGAAATTCAAATATCAAAATCCTGAACAAGTTCCAACTCCGGAATATTTCAATGACACAAACCAGGGTAATTTACAGTCGAGCATTGAACCATTTTGCTCATTCGGTCTCTGTTTTTTGAGATTGTTTCGAATTTGGTATTTCTTATTGCGAATTTTCCGGTTTATCCGGGTAAGGATTTATAATCAGCGCCCAACCCACCGGCAATGACGGCATCAACTCCGGGACCGAGAACTAAACGCAGATGGTCGCATACCATATCCCACCTGTTGTCGGCAATCCAGTCAAGTATATCCTCATGGAGGAGTTTTTGAAACAAGGTTTTGCGTGCACCAGGGGTATCGGCGGCGGCAATGACAAATGGACGCAGTTTACCCATCAGATAAAGAAATTGCTCATATTCCGTTCCATATTGACCGGCAAGCCTTTTTCTTATCATGGCGGCGAAGGCTGGGCTTTTACCGGCGGTGGACACCGCAATCGTCAAATCACCCCGACGAAGGACGGCAGGCACATGGAAGGTACTGCGAGGGGGATCATCAACCACATTAACCGGGATGCCTAATGCCTCAGCATCACGGATAATTCGTTGCTGCACTGCCGGAGAATCGGTGGCGGCGAAGGCAAGAAAGGTTCCGGGCAAATCATCGGGATCATATGTTTTGGAAAGCCAGCGGCATTGTTCCTGTTCCACGAGCCTGGCCAGTCCATCCGTTACCACCGGACTGATGATAACCACATCGGCCTGTTCCCCGATCAGCCCGCATACCTTACGTTCGGCGACCTCTCCCCCGCCGAAAACCAGGCAACGTTTTCCACGAATATTAAAAAAAACAGGATACACCCTCTTCACCGATACCGCATTGAATGAAAGACTACCGGGCAACCAACCTGGTCAGCAATACTTCCTTATCTTCTTCAAAGCTTTTTAATTTTTTCTTTCGAGCTGAAATTATATACTCTTTTTCCGCCATTTTCAAAAACGGCGCCAGACTTTTTCGACGAATATCATGGGCCAGGTAAATAACTCCTTGCGGTTGCAACACCTTGCGCAAAATATCGAGTAATGGTTGAAAAAATTCTTCACGGAAGAGAATTTCCGCACCGAGAACGACGTCGTATCGCTTCATAGCCGGCGGATTCAACCAGTCCAGCAACATACATTCAACATCAAGACCACTGGCAGCAGCACTTACCCGCTCAAAGTCCAGAATCAATTCCTGGTAATCCGTCAAGGTCACCGCGCAGCCCTTGGCCGCCGCCGTCAGACCGGGTGCGCCAAGACCGGCTCCAATCTCCAACGCCTTGGTTTCAGGAGAAAAATTTTGCTCGGCAACAAATTCGGACAAAACGATGGCCGCCTCCCAAAGACGAATCCAGAAAGGAAAATCAGAGACATTCTGTAACGGATCTTTGTTGCCGAGTATCTGTTCAAGATCGGTGATTTTTAAAAGATGCAGCCGTATGCCACCAATTGACAATGGTTCAAAAGCCACCCTGTACTGCTGTCTGATCCTGTCATACAGCTTTTTTTGATCGGCAGGTAAAGTCTGAGGGTCCATAATGGTAAATAAGTAAGTAATTCATTAGATTATCGCAAAAACAGCAAAAAAAAACGGGCTGATGACAAAGCATCAACCCGTTCGCAAAGTCTCCAACCTAAATTGAAAGTTTTACCAATCTGCAAAGAGAGAAAAAATTAATAATTGTAAATTGTTTTCCATTAAAAATGTTGCAGCTTAATAAAACCCTCCTGGATTTAGGGTTCAATAAAAAAAACAATTTTAAATTAAACGTCTATATCAGCAACCTTCAATTGCTTTTTTCTTGGCTGCCTTGACCGTAACAGCCTGACCGGCTTTCAACTTGTCAGCCTTCTTACAGGTCATGGTTACCGTGGCGCCGTCAACCTTGTCAACAGTACATTTTACTTTACCAGCTAATGCACTGCCGGCACTAAACGCAAAGGCAACGACCATAACAACCGTGAGCATCTTTTTCATAACATTCTCCTTGGTAAGAATTGAAGTAACAAAACTGCTCATCATTAAACTGCTTTTCAATATATATGATTATATTTTATACAATATATAAGAAATATTAGAAAGCTGTCAACAAAAAACTCCACTTGCGAGCCGGAGCCTGCTCCAGGGGCGGTCAGGAATCATTGCAGCACGGCCTTGATATCGCGTACTAAGAGGGAATGGGGGACAAACCCTGGATACTTTTTCACGACATGTCCCTTTCTATTCACCAGAAAAGATGTCGGGATTCCGGCAATACCGCCAAAAGAGCGGGCCGTATGCCGATCTGCCATCAGAACGGGATAGGTAATTTTTTCATGCTTAACAAGCCTGGCAACCACCGACGCACCGCCCTCATCAACGGAAAGACCGATAACGGTTAAACCTTTAGCTTTGTATTCATTGTACAGTTCAACCAGGTTGGGAATTTCCTGACGGCAGGGCGGGCACCAGGTGGCAAAAAAGGTCACAAGGATAACCCTGCCCTTAAAGCTGTCACTGTCCACCACTTTGCCGGTGACAACAGACGGTAAAGAAAAGCTTGGCATGGTAATCGCCGCCGATGAGGTTGAAACCCCGGCGACAAACAAAAAAAGACTCAATAACAATATGCTGGTATATGGACGCAATCTGTTTGACATATAATCTCCCGATTTAACAAAAATAACCTTGCAAAAGGCAAAAGGGGAGGGAAGATAGCTTCAAAAAAATCCTCACGACCCGAAAACGATGCTCTGCACAAGTGCAGTAAAACCCAGAGACATCTATATGTCAACAGGGAACAGCTTCACCTGGACACGAAATTCAATTCCTTTATCGTAATAAATGGCCGAAATCAAGCAATTGCGACATGCTTCTCTCAAGCCTTCAAATCCAGCACAGTCTCCTCCATTTCATCGACCGCCTGTAACGAACGTATATTGGCCATAAATGCATGCCGATTCATCATCATTTCAGGAAATTCCTCAGTAAGATCAACGTTGGACTGCTCAACCATCTGTCTTGTCTGCCCTGTTTCCTCCATGGCTTGCGGTCCCGGTGTCTCTACTTTTTCGACATGCGCACCAACTCCCTGCGGCTTTTCTTCACTGAGAAGAACCCTGCCTTTCTTGAAACCGGATGTATTCATATTAGCGACATTATTTGCATTATTCTGCAAGCGCACCCCATATGCCTGGAGTCCGGAAAGTGAAGCATATCGTCCTGAAACCATCGTATTTACCTCAAACATAATAATAAAAATTCATCCGCACCTCCAATAATCATGCAAAAAACGATCCCCTCTTGACAATCATGCTTGCATATTGCAAAAAAAATCTTATATCTACATTGAGCGTTATAAACAGTCCACCCTGCAGGTACCGCATATCCTCCTTGTTCACGCAAAGAAAGCATTACGGTGACAATCAGGAAATAATTTGCCTCTTTCCCCTGTTCCGTGTAGATAAAGGTGGCGGATCGAGTTATCTTTTTCTGATCCGTCGACAACTATTCCAAAGCAAACAAAACAATTTAGACAATGAAACATTTCTATATATTCTGTACATTGGTCCTTCTTCTGCTCTATTCGGCAGCACCGCTGTCTGCTGAAATCGTCGACTGCTGCGTAGCCGCCGTCAATGATGACGTTATCACTCTATCTGAAGTCAATGAGGCGGGTAAAGCTCTCTTTAAAAGGGTAGCGGAAC
>JALSNT010000638.1 GCA_026986885.1 Desulfobulbaceae bacterium | reverse complement strand
GCAGGAGGTGCTTGCCTACTTTGATGAAAGTGAACTTATCAGGGCTGTTATTCAGAGTAACGGCAAGCAGGCCTATACGACCAGGGAAATGGAACCTGTACTCCGTTCTTTGTCGACAACCAATTTTTTGGTCACTGTTTATGCTCTTGATCCCAATGCCATATTTTTCTGGGGCCAGATACCGCCCTTTAAAAGGGCTCAGGTAGAATTGAAGTCGGTTGATATCCGCCTGCCTGATTTACTTTTTCGTTTGAACGCAAAGAGATTATTCGGCTTTGTCCGCATAAAACTTATCGACAGGCAGGAAAGCGCCCTGCTTTTTCTGCACCGGGGCAAACGAATCGGCGGTTCCTATTCCTGGGGCAGGGGAGGGCTTGACCCCTCAGATGCAAACTATAATAAGCTGCTTAAGCTGTTACAGTCGAATCCGGCTGTTTTTTCCATCGGCCATTTTATTAAAGAACAGCCGCCTCAGGATCCCCGAACTCTCACCCATACCGGCATCATTGCCGGTACCGAAGTTAAAGTATCCGAGCTTGACCAGGCCCTTGAGGAATTCCTGCAGCACTTCACCTCCCTGGTGCGGAAGACGACAAAATCAGAGCCGATTGTTCTGTTAAAACAGCAGTTCATAGATAATCTTGAATCCTATCCGTTTCTTGATCCTTTCAAGGATATTTTTGATTACGTGGATGGCCGGATTCATTGCTCCGATGAAGTATCCCGTGACAAAATAGCTCACGGGGTGGTGGACTGTGCCTGGAAGGTGATCAGGGCAAACAAACTCGAACAAAAATTTCGCGCCGCCATAGAGAAAAGTACCTCCATGGATGTCTTTGCCGCCTGTAAAATCAGCGCTAAACGTTGACCACCTGAGAATTCATCAGACCTGAATTGAGCGTTTTTGGCCTGCAAGTTGTCCACAAGCCGCAGATATATCCGAACCCCTGCTCCGGCGAATAAATACCGTATATCCTCTCTCCCGTAATATTTTCTGAAAGCTGAGAATTCTTGAGCGTTCCGGACTGGTATACGGATTTCCTTTTGTCGGATTCATGGAAAGCAGGTTGATCTTACAGGGAATATCCTGAAGCAGGTCGGCAAGGAGAACGGCATCCCCATCACTGTCGTTAATTCCCTTGAGCAGGGTATATTCAAACATTATCCGCTGTCGTTTTTTGTGGGGAAAAAGTTTGCATCCTTCCAAAAGCTCGGCAACAGGGTAGCGGACATTTACCGGCATGATTGAGTCCCTGATCGCATCATCGGCGGCATGCAGGGAAATCGCCAGGTTGACGTCTGTCCGCTCTCCCAGGCGGATCATTTGCGGCACAAGACCACAGGTGGAAACAGTGATGCGGCGGCCGGCAAAATCAAGGCCGCGTTGCTCGGTGAGGATCGAAATGGCGGCAAGCAGGTTGTCCAGGTTGGCAAGCGGTTCGCCCATGCCCATAAAAACGATATTGGTCAGCCTTCCTTTTTCTTTTTGCAAAGCATATTCACTGACCGCGCATACCTGATTGACAATTTCAGCGGTTGTCAGGTTTCTGATAAATCCCATGGTCCCGGTCAGACAGAATCTACATCCCATGGCACAACCTACCTGTGAGGACACGCAAAGCGTGTTGCGATCCTCTTCCGGAATAAAGACCGATTCAATCATCCTGCCGTCTTCAAGAGTGAAACCGAATTTTACGGTGCCGTCCACCGACGTCTCTGTAACAGGATTGGTAAACCTTGAAATATATGCATGCCGGGGGAGAAGGGCGCGAAATTCTTTGGCCAGATCGGTCATCTCGCTAAAATCAGTAATACCGGGCCGATAGATCCAGGCTAATATCTGCCGGCCGCGAAAGGAAGGCTGCCCCAGTGATTCAACAAAGGACACCAGTTGATCCCGGGTCAAATTTTTCAGGTCTGTTTTTACTTCTGAGGGGGGCATAACGGTATTTACAGGGCACGAAGATATTCCGGTTTTATACAGATTGAGCCGGACAGGGCGTTGTCGATGATAGAAAGAAATTTTTCCCTGTCCCGGGGCATGCGTCCGTCAAGCTGAAAATAATTGGATGCATGATTTGCCTGCAACTGGCTTCTGCAATCAGATAACCCGGCTACCAGGATACGTAACTCCTTAAAAAGCTGACTTTTACCGGGAAGGATAAATTTTCCCTGTCGGGCCATCCTGCCGAGTTCCGTATTGTCAAGCAGCATCAGGGTGAGAACCGCTATCTGTGACGGCTGCATGCGGTTTAACACCCTGGCGGTATCTTCAGCATGCGACCGGGAAGCATCCGGCTCCGCTCCTGCCAGACCAAGGAGACAGGTAACAGAGAGGAAAATCGATGCCGCCCGGACCCGTCGTCCGGCTGCAACCATATCATCGCCGGTAACGCCCTTGTTAACAGCATCTAAAACAGCATCATTTCCGCTTTCAAGCCCCATATATATCCGGCCGAGGCCAAGTTTTTTCAGCTCGGATAACTGCTCAATTGATCGGGATAGGATGTCACGACAGCCCGCATACAGGCTGATCCGCCGCACCCAGGGGAGTTTACTGCGGATGGTTGCAAAAAGATCAACCAGGAACCGATGTGGCAGCGCCAGGACATTGCCGTCGACAAGAAAGACTGTTTTCTGCCTGCGGCAGTGTTGGGCCGCAAAATTGATATCCCGTGCTATTGCACTTGTCCGGCGAATACCGAATCTTTTTTCCTTATATGCACCACAAAAAGTACATTTATTATGGGAACAGCCGAGGCTCACCTGCAGTATAATGGAGTCGGCCTCACTGGGTGGCCTTATAACTGTTCCCTCGTATTGCATCAAGTTCGCAAGCTGGAGAAGGGATTACTCAACCGTTTTTATCGGCAAATTTGTTCATAAAATCAACCAGAGCGACAACACCTTCTTCCGGAAAGGCATTATATATGGATGCCCGGCAGCCGCCGATCGACCGGTGCCCCTTGAGACCGCTGAATCCGGCCTCGGCTGCCTCGGCTATAAATTTTGCTTCCAGTTCGGGAGTCGGCAGATTAAAGGAAATGTTCATCTGCGAACGTGAGCCTTTTTCAGCATGTCCCCTGTAAAAATCGGTTGCGTCTATGGCATCGTACAACAGAGCTGCCTTGCGCCGGTTTGTATGTTCCATGGCAGCAACGCCTCCCTGCGCTTTCAGCCAGTGCATGACCCGACCGACACAATAGATTGCAAAGCAGGGCGGTGTATTAAACATGGACCCCTTGTCGGCATGGGTTTTATAACGCAGCATGGTGGGAACGGTTGCCGGTGTCCTGGCAAGCAGATCTTCGCGAATGATGACAATGGTGACGCCGGCAGGACCCATATTTTTCTGGGCACCGGCAAAGATAATACCGAATCTGTCGACATCAACGGGCCTTGACAGAATATCTGAAGACATATCGGCAACAAGCATGGTCTCCGTCTCCGGCATCCGGGCGAACTGGGTACCATAAATTGTATTATTGGTAACAAAATAGAGATATTCACTTCCAGGAGCAACCGAGTATTCACTGTCTTGCGGGACCCGGTTAAACGAGTCTTCTTCGCTGGAATAAGCCACATCAATATCGCCGAACAGCGCAGCCTCTTTGATGGCCTTTTTCGACCAGGTACCGGTATTGAGATATGTTGCCTTTTTGCCGGCCCCAAGCAGGTTCATCGGAATCATAAAAAACTGGGAAGAAGCGCCTCCCTGGAGAAAAAGTACCTTATAATTTTCCGGGACATTAAGTAACTCCCGGATAAGAGATTCGGTTTCTTCAGCAACTGCCATGAACTCCTTGCTTCTATGGCTCAGTTCAATAAGTCCGATCCCGGTATTTTGAAAGTTGACGATATCAGCTGCCGCTTCCTGCAAAACAGAGTAGGGCAGGGTGGCGGGTCCCGGGCTGAAATTATAAATTCTCTCCGGCATGGTCTTCTTCTCCTCTATCATGTTGTTTTTTCCTTTACGGCACAACCCAAGGTGGGAATCAGGTCTGCAAGCAAGCCATCAGCAACATAAATCTATCTGTCTTAGGGCTTCATATAAAACAATGCCAGCGCTCATTGCCAAGTTGAGGCTGCGAATATTGGCATTGTGCATGGGAATGGTATAACAGCGCTCCCGGTACAGCGCAAGAATTTCTTCGGGCAAGCCTTTTGTTTCCCTGCCGAAAATGAGCCTGCTGCCGGCACGGAAGGGAGCCTGGACATAGGGTCTGCTGCTCTTGGTTGTAAAAAAAAACAACGTATGTTCATCCTGTGCCTCAAGAAAGGTATCAAAGTCAGGCCAGTGCCTGATGGAAACAAAGCGCCAGTAGTCAAGACCGGCTCTTTTTAAATGTTTATCATCAGTAGAAAATCCCAGGGGATGAATGAGATCAAGCACTGTATTCGTGGCACCGCATAACCTGGCGATAGAGCCGGTGTTTGGTGGTATTTCAGGTTCTACCAGGACGATATGCAGTGTTTTCCGTCCAAAATCCCTGGGTTCATCGGTTGTAAAATGCACCATGGTCTTGCCCTTAGGGGTTAAATTGAGTTGCAAAAAAAGAAATTCGGTTTACTTTTGAAGGTTCAACCTTATTACATTGATTTTTACCTAAAGACAATTTTGTTTGTTAAATTTTCCCGACCGGCGTTGTGGAAAAAGAATTATCCAGGATAGACTGATGGCGCTTATTGTGCAAAAATTTGGTGGAACCTCCGTTGGGTCCACGGAAAAAATACAGGCTGTTGCCGAAAGGGTACTTAAACGGCGGCAACAGGGGAATAAAATGGTCGTTGTCCTCTCTGCAATGTCAGGTGAAACCGACCGCTTAACCGATCTTGCCCGGGCAATCCAAAAAATTCCGAATCGTCGGGAAATGGACATGCTCCTGTCGACCGGGGAACAGGTAACCATTGCCCTGTTTGCCATGGCAATTAAAGAAGCAGGAGGAGACGCGGTCTCGTTTCTTGGCGATCAGGTGGCGATTCGCACGGATGGCATGCACACCAAGGCCAGAATCAAGAGTATTGATACCGGGAAGATTCAGAAAAGCCTGGACGCAGGCAAGGTTGTCACCATTGCCGGTTTTCAGGGGGTCACCGAGGATGGAAACATTACAACCCTTGGCCGCGGCGGTTCCGATACAACGGCTGTTGCCCTTGCCGCAGCACTCAATGCCGATGCCTGTGAAATATTTACTGATGTGGAAGGGGTATATACCACTGACCCGAACATCTGTTCCAGGGCGCGAAAGATTGATCAGATCAGTTATGATGAAATGCTTGAACTTGCAAGCCTTGGTGCCAAGGTCCTGGATATCAGATCCGTTGGCCTGGCAAAACGATATGGTGTGCCGCTGCATGTTCGGTCAACGTTTACGGAAAATGAGGGAACCTGGGTTGTAGAGGAGGATAATATAATGGAATCAATGCTGGTATCCGGGGTAACATATAATAAAAATGAAGCGAGAATTACCATTAAACATGTTCCTGATCAGCCGG
Source organism: Desulfobulbaceae bacterium (assembly GCA_026986885.1). The sequence continues at coordinate 1,022 of JALSNT010000638.1, read as the reverse complement.
GAATTGCGTCTAAAATTTTTCTCCCCATTTCGGATGCCGGTATTCTGGTTGACATGATTATCCAGAATACCAGCGACAGTCACTTAACCGACATGACATTTACGGTCATGCGTACCGATTATGAACGTGCCATGGAGATTCTCAAGACAACCTGTCGGGAAATAGGAGCGAAGTCCGTCACCGGCGACCAGGACATTGCTAAAATTTCCATCGTTGGAGTCGGCATGCGCAATCATTCAGGCATTGCCTCAACCATGTTTCAGGTCCTGGCAAACGAAGGCATAAATATGGAGATGGTATCCACGTCAGAAATCAAGGTTTCCTGTGTGGTTGCGGAAAAATATACCGAACTTGCCGTGCGGGCGCTGCACGAAGCCTTTGCCTTGGAAAAAGACAACATGCCCATGGAAGAAGAGTATTGACATGTCGCAACAAGCCATTGAAATTTACGACACTACCCTGCGGGACGGCACCCAGGCCGAGAGCTTCAACCTGTCCGTCAACGACAAGATCCGGGTCACCCGGCAGCTGGACAAACTTGGTATTGATTACGTTGAAGGCGGCTGGCCAGGTTCCAACCCCAAGGCCATTGAATATTTCAAGGCCATGCAGGAAGTAGAACTTAAGCATGCCCGGTTAACCGCCTTTGGCTCAACCCGTCATTTTCAAAATTCTCCGGAGAAAGATCCAAATCTCACGGCTCTGCTGGCGGCAAAAACGCCGGCAATTACAATCTTCGGCAAGAGCTGGGATATTCATGTCCACGATGCCCTCCGTATTGAGCTGGAAGATAACCTGCTGATCATAGAAGACTCTCTGGCCTTTCTCCGACCCAGGGTCAAACATCTTATCTATGATGCTGAGCATTTTTTTGATGGTTTTAAGAATAACCGGGAATACTGCCTCGCCACCCTTGGCCGGGCAGTGGCGGGAGGGGCCGAGACCCTGGTACTCTGTGACACCAACGGCGGTACGCTCCCCCATGAAATACCTGCAATTATTGAAAGGGTAAAACAGTTCCT
>JALSNT010000637.1 GCA_026986885.1 Desulfobulbaceae bacterium | reverse complement strand
TGAAAATCAGTTCTGCCGCAGATTCAGGGAATAATCCAATATTCCTTTCTTGATTCTTCCAGGTTATTCCTGATTTTTTTCTTAATTTTTTTCTTGATGCCAACCGCGAAAAGTTTATATGGTGATGCCCGTTACTAATAAATTACCCGCTGCAAAGCTGTGTTTTTTTCAAAAATTGCCTGAAGAAACGACATCGTTTTTGAGCGCCGTCATGGGAATCTAACCATCAACTGTTGAGGAAAATGTGGAAATTACGATCAAAAAAGCTGACAACTTAAAGGAGCATCCGGAAGATTCTTCCCTGGGTTTCGGGACCATTTTCACCGATCACATGTTCACCATGGATTATGATCCGGAAAAGGGGTGGCATGACCCCAGGATTGAACCCTATGCTCCCATGGAAATGTATCCCTCGTCCATGGTCCTTCATTACGGGCAGGCAATTTTTGAAGGATTGAAGGCCTATCGTACCGATTCCGGAAATATCCAGCTTTTCAGGCCCAGGGATAATATCAAGCGTATGAACAGGTCGGGTCATCGGCTCTGTATGCCGGAGCTGGATGAAAATTTTATTCTCGAGGCGATGCTGCAACTGCTGGAACTTGAAAAGGACTGGGTCCCCAGCGCAGACGGCACCTCGCTCTATATTAGACCGACGATTATTGCCACCGATCCCTATATCGGGCTGCGGCCATCGTTTACCTATCGATTTTTCATTATTCTTTCCCCGGTCGGCGCCTATTATCCGGAAGGGTTTGATCCGGTGAAAATCTGGGTCACTTCAAAGTATGTCCGGGCCGTGCGCGGCGGTGTCGGCGAGGCAAAGACAGCCGGTAATTATGCAGCAAGTCTCTATGCGACCAAACTTGCCAATGAGGATGGCTATACCCAGGTCATGTGGCTTGACGGGGTTGAGCTTAAGTATGTTGAAGAAGTGGGGTCCATGAATATTTTCTTTGTTATAGATGACGAACTGGTTACCCCGAAATTAAATGGAAGTATTTTGTCCGGAGTGACCAGGGATTCGGTGATTCAACTGGCCAGGTCATGGGGGATCCCGGTCGTTGAGCGAAAAATATCCATTGATGAAGTCTATGCGGCCCATGCGGACGGCTCCCTGAAGGAGGTCTTTGGCTCAGGCACCGCCGCTGTTATTTCTCCTGTCGGCAATATTAAATTCGACGGCCGGGAAATCACTGTCGGCGACGGCGGGGTTGGGCCGCTGGCAGCCAGATTTTTCAATGACCTGACCGCCATTCAATACGGCCGGGCAAAAGATCCGTTCAACTGGATCATGCCCGCAGGCTGACGGAGCCAGGTCCCTGTAAAACCTAAATTGAGGGATTTTTATTTCGCTTGGGTCTGCAGGTTTTGTGCTGTTTCATCGGAGTCTTCGCTTGTCTGTAGTTAAGCCTGCATGGAACAGCGCAAGGCCCGTCCTTTGTGACTGATTTTTTCTTATCTTGAACCGTAACAATATGGGAGCATTATGAAATCTGAAAAGGTAGGACAGCGCATACGTGCGTTTATGGAGAAGAAGGACATAAATCTTGACAAGCTCGCGGAGGAGACCGGTCTGACAAAGGATTTTCTTAACTCTGTTGTCGAAGATGATGTCTTTCCCTCCCTTGGACCTCTGGTGAAAATAGCGCGGGCACTGGATGTCCGGTTAGGCACCTTTCTTGATGATCACATCAGCGCCGATCCCCTTATCATCCGCAAATCCGAACGTACCAGCGAAATGAGTATGCTGCGGGGAAAAGACAAACCAGTGGCGCTGAAGTTTTATTCTCTGGGTAAAGGAAAAAGCGATCGCAATATGGAACCGTTCTATGTGGAGCTGCTTCCCGAATCCGCCCAGGAAAAAAATCTCTCCAGTCATGAGGGCGAAGAATTTATCGTCGTCCAGGAAGGACAGGTCGAGGTTATTTACGGCACGGAAACAGCCGTCCTCTCCAAAGGGGATTCCATTTACTATAACTCCATTGTACCGCATTACGTGAGTTGTGTGGGTGACACACCCGCCGCCATCTATGCCGTACTGCATATACCTGCATAGGTGAGACCATGAGTGATTCTTTACGTGAAATAACCCTTGGCCAGTTGCTGGACGAGGCAATCGCAGCCCACCCTGACAATGAGGCCATAGTCTATGTCGACCGTAACCTGCGCATGACCTACCGTGAATTCGGTGACGTGGTGGACTCGCTGGCAAAGGGATTGATGGCGCTTGGTGTACAAAAGGATGAAAAGGTGGCGGTCTGGGCCACCAATATTCCCTACTGGGTGGCCCTGCAGTTTGCCACTGCCAAAATCGGCGCCATTCTGCTGACCGTTAATACCAATTACAAACGGGATGAACTGGCCTATCTGCTGAAGCAGTCCGAGACGGAAAATCTTTTTATTATCGACGGCTATCAGGATACCGATTATCTGGAGACCGTGTATGAGCTGGTACCGGAGCTGAAAGAACAGGAACGGGGAAAACTGAAGAGCGAACGTTTTCCCGACCTGAAGCGTGTCTTTTTTCTTGGCCCGGAAAAGCATCGTGGTTTATATGCCCTGCCCGAGGTGATGGCAATGGCGGCCATGACCGATGATGCCGCCTATAGGAAACGGCAGGCGCAACTGGATCCCCACGACGTGGTCAATATGCAGTATACCTCCGGCACCACGGGTTTTCCCAAGGGGGTTATGCTCACCCATTATAATATCGCTAATAACGGCTATTACATCGGCGCCAATCAGAATTTCAGCCATCGCGACCGGCTCTGCCTGCCGGTACCTCTTTTTCACTGTTTCGGCTGTGTCCTCGGTGTACTGGCGGCCATCAGCCACAGCGCCACCCTTGTCATTCTTGAAAAATTTGATCCGGTTCAATTGATGACCTCGGTGGAAAAAGAACGTTGTACGGCGCTTTACGGGGTTCCCACCATGTTCATTGCCATTCTCGATCATGCCCTGTTTAATAAATTTGATTTTTCTTCCCTGCGCACCGGAATCATGGCCGGGTCGCCCTGTCCCGTCCATATCATGCGTAAGGTCATTGATCAGATGCACATGACGGAAATAACTATCTGTTACGGGTTGACCGAGGCCTCACCCGTCATCACCCAGACCCTGCCCACCGATGACATGCAGCGACGCACCGAAACCGTCGGCAAGGTAATGCCCCATATTGAAATGAAGATTGTTGATCCGGACACCAACAAGACCCTGGGGCCGGGAGAGCAGGGGGAACTCTGCTGTCGCGGTTATAACGTGATGAAAGGGTATTATAATAATGACGAGGCCACGGCACAGGCCATCGACAGTGACAACTGGCTCCATTCAGGTGACCTTGGAGTTATTGACGAATCCGGCTATCTGGCCATTACCGGCCGGCACAAGGATATGATTATCCGAGGGGGAGAGAATATTTATCCCCGGGAAATTGAGGAGTTTCTCTTTGGTCTGGACGGCGTACTTGATGTCCAGGTCGCCGGTGTTCCCAGTCGGAAATACGGTGAAGAGGTCGGCGCCTTTATCATCAAAAAGAAGGATTCGGATTTAACGGCTGATGATGTCCGCGATTTCTGCCGGGGCCGGATTGCCTGGCATAAAATTCCAAAACATGTCGCCTTTGTCGACAGCTATCCCATGACTGCCAGCGGTAAGATTCAGAAATATAAGCTGCAGGAAATGTCAGTGGAACTCTTTCCCGGTGAAGACCGGATTCCGGTTGGGGGAAAATAGCCAGCATAAAGTACGGCATCGGGCATACAAACGGATGCCCGATGCCGTATTAGGCGCTCATCATAAAAAACACACCTGCGGCACAAAATCCGCCTACCTTAACTCCACGGCAAAACCGTCCAGGGGCGGAATTTTTTTAATCAGGCCCTGTTTCTTTAAAAAGGCGGCAAAATCCAGGTAACGTTTTTTATCAATGGCACCGGGACGCAGGGCAAAACGGGAAAGGGTATCGGCCCAGGCCCGTCTGTTCAGTTCATCATCCAGGTCTTTATGATGTTTGACAAACAGCTTGAAGGACTCGTCCGGATGATTGACGACATACTGCACGCCACGTTCAAGGGCGGTGACGAATTTTCGTAGTTTCGGCTTACCGACAGCCTTCCTGTTAGCGACAATGATCAACTCGTCATAGGCGGGGACACCATATTCTTCAACAAAAAAAGCCCGGCCGGGGTGTTTTTCCAGTGCCATCTGGTTCAACTCAAAATTACGAAAGGCACCAATAACCGCATCCACCTTTTTGCTGAGCAATGAGGGTGCCAGGGAAAAATTGACGTTGACCAGTTTAACATCGGCAAGCCTAAGTCCGGCCCCGGCAAGCATGGTCTTGAGCAGCACGGTTTCAAATCCGCCCACGGAATAACCGATGGTTTTCCCCTTGAGATCGGCAATGGTGTGAATATCACTGTCGGCCAGTACCACAAGCGAGTTGAGAGGCGTGGCCACAAGAGTAGCAATCCGCACCAGAGGCAGCCCCTGGTCCACCTGGAGATGGAGTTGCTGCTGGTAGGAAACCGCCAGGTCTGCCTTACCTGCTGCTACCAGTTTCGGCGGATCGTTGGGATTTGCCGGAGCCGTGATTTCCACATCCAGCCCCTGTTCTTTAAAATAGCCCATCTCCTGAGCAACAATGATCGGCGCGTGGTCGGGATTGACGAACCAGTCCAGCAAAAGGGTGACTTTTTCTCCGGCGGCCGCCGTTGCGGCAACACCGACAAGGGCGAATATAACTAACAACGCACTCAACAATTTACGATTGTACCACATGGGACATCTCCTTGGCTGTCTCCCAGAATACCAGTTTATCCAGGAAGTAATCTATGGTGAAATAAAGGATAAGCGATGCAGCGGAAAGCACGGTCAGGGCGGCGAACATAAGATCAATCTGCATACGGCCGTTGGTATAGAGCATGTAAAAGCCAAGACCGCTGCTCGAGCCGACCCACTCGCCGACGATTGCGCCAATCGGGGCCACGGCCGCCGCCACCCGCAAACCGGCGGCAAACGAGGGAAGCGCCGAAGGGATGACAATATAGCGTAAAACAGCAGTACGTCTGCCCTGCATGATGCGGGCAAGCTCCAGCAGGTCGGGATTGATACGCTGCATACCGGAATAAAACGAAGAACTGACCGGAAAGAAAATTATCAACACGGTCATGGCCACCTTGGAGGCCATGCCGTATCCCAGCCAAAGGACCAGTACCGGCGCCAGCGCAAAGACCGGGATCGCCTGACTGATCACCAGTACCGGCAGCATCCAGGACTTCAAACGGGGTAGAAGTATCATGGCAAGGGCGGCGGAAACACCGAACAGGGTACCGATAACCAGGCCCAGAATAATTTCAGTAAATGTTGTCCGCAAATGATGAAGCAGCAGAGAAAAATGACTGATGAGAACACTTGCCGTTGCCACCGGGCCAGGTAAAATATAAGGAGGGGCAGCGGTCAGGAAAACAACAAGCTGCCAGCAAAGGGCAAGACCTGCTGCAATAATAGCGGGCCGCCACAGCTTCATGCTGTTGCCCCGGTCATGAGCAGGTTGACCAGTTCCGGATACAGGGTTGCAATCTCCGGGTCATCGGCATCCCTCGGTACAGCTCCCCGCAGGGAAAGATCCGCGGCTATCGCTACCGGCTCACCTGCCAATACAAGAATCCGGTTGCCCATGCGCAGGGCTTCGAGGGGATCATGGGTTACCAGCAGGACAGTGGCCCCGCTGGTAAATCGTGCCGCCAGGTTTTGCAACCTGATACGGGTAAGGGCATCCAGTGCCGAAAATGGCTCATCCATAAGCAGCACGGATCTGTTTTCCATCAGGGTGCGCAACAGGGCAACCCGCTGCCGCATCCCTCCGGACAGGGTATCGGGAAACGCGTGAACCGCATCGCCAAGACCGGCCTGTACAAGCAGATCGCCCCCCTTTTCCCGCAAGGCTGTTGTCACTTGTCCACGCAACTTTGCCCCTAACATGACATTGTCAAGTACGCTTAACCAGGGCAGCAGGAGATCCTGCTGGGCCATCCAGGCCGTGCTGCCGTTGGGGGGACTCTTCCCTTCGCAGCAAATGTTGCCGGTATAGACAAGGGAGGTATTGCCGGAAACAAGTTTGAGAATCGTTGATTTGCCACAGCCGCTCGGTCCGAGCAGACAGGTACAGCTGCCCCGGTCAATGGTAAAGGAGAGATCCTGGAAGAGCCGCCTGCCTGCAAAGGCAAGGCTGACGCCGTCAAAGACGATTGCCGGGGCGGCGACCATGGTGCTCTAAAAAAAACGATAAAAATGATGGACCGGGCCATGCCCCTTGCCGATAACATAGTCGGCCCCGGCGGCAACCGCACCGCTGATGTATTCTTTTGCCAGAACGACCGCCTCTTCAACATCTTTTCCCCTGGCCATATTGGCGGCAATGGCTGAGGACAGGGTACAGCCGGTACCGTGGGTATTTTTCGTCGGTATCCTGGTACCGGTAAGGATACGCGACCGCTTTTCTTTGCCTAAATAGAGTAGATCATCGCTTGCCGCATCGTCAAAATGCCCCCCTTTGATTAAAATGTTG
>JALSNT010000636.1 GCA_026986885.1 Desulfobulbaceae bacterium | reverse complement strand
GAATGTCCTGCGTGATATAATTAAATCAGGCGCTATCCCCTGTTTCCGGCTGACCGAAGTGTTTCGGCAGGCCGGAGAATCACAGATCATTGCCGCTGCCCATCAAATTAACCGGGGGCGCGTCCCGCGAATCGGCTCCCCGTTTCGCCGACCGGACCTTTGGCAACAGAGTGATTGCCTGTTTATTGACGCCGAGGAGGCAACCGGCCGCCAGCTCCAGGTCATTAACCGCATTAAGCGCTATTATCGCACGGAAAAAGAACGTGAGCATGCCGTTGCTTGCGACCTCTTTGGTGAACAGGGGATCAGTAACTACGGTGGAGATGGTCTGCAGCTACCGGAACAGTTTGCCCACGTCGATCCCCGGGCGGTTATCAGCGCCGACGGGGCGGCGGAAGAACTTAAAGCGGTGTTGAAAAAAGTACACCCCTGGTCAGCCCTTTATTACGGTCTACGGGCAACCGATGTCCTCAGGGAGCTGTACTGTACCTGGGTGCCCAGATATTTTCCCGGTGCTGAGATCCAGGTGCTCTCACCTATGATACGCGGCAGCTTAGGCACGGCTCGCTTAAACGGTATGTTGCAGGCAGCGGTTAACCCTGAGGCAAGGGGCAGGGCGGAACTGCAGGTAGGAGAAAAGGTGTTTCGGGTCGGTGACCGGGTGATCCATCGGCGAAACAACTACGACCTTGAGGTGTTTAATGGTGATATCGGCTATATCACCTGTATTGACAACGCCCTTCCCGGACTGTCCGTTTCCTTTCTCCCGGACAAGAGAACCGTTTGCTACAGTAAAGAACAGATCACCGAACTTGAGCATGCCTTTGCCGTTACCGTGCATAAGGCACAGGGCTCCGAGTTTGATGTGGTGTTGATACCGGTGGTCGGGCAGCATTATCGGATGCTCTTTCGTAATCTTCTATATACCGGCCTGACAAGGGCGAAAAAACTTGCTGTTTTTGTCGGTACCCGCCAGGCCTTTGCCATGGCAATCCACAATAAAGAAACCCTTCATCGGCAAACTGCTCTTTGTCCACTTCTTGCAGAAACAATATCCCGGTGAGTGATGGTTGCCGGTGGTGGTTATCGGCAACCAGGTGACACATTGTATAGGTTTGATGAATGAAGGTTCAATGTTTTTAAGGGGCTGGAGATGAGTTTTTGCTTGAAAAAATGGTAATTTTATGCTTTAGTATGGCCTCTTATCCGGTCGTTTTGACCGGCATGCCCCCCACTGGGTAGATGTTCTTCAGCCCGTTGGTATCCAGATGAAAATTTCAAATCTCTATCTATAACTGTAAGGTAAGGAGTTTATATGAGTGCAAAAATTATCAGCGGAACCGAAACGGCACAGGCCATTCGGCAAGAGTTGAAAGAAGAAGTCGCCGGCCTCAAAAAAGAGCACGATCTCGTGCCGGGGCTTGTAACCATTCTGGTCGGCGATAACCCTGCCTCGCAGTCCTATGTCGCTGCCAAAAACAAGACCGCTCATAATTTAGGCATCCATTCCGAACAGGTAACCATGGCTGCGGATACAAGCGAACAGGAGCTGCTGGCCCTGGTCGACAGGTATAATAACGATCCGGCTATTCATGGAATTTTGATTCAACTACCCCTGCCGAAACATATTGATGAGGCCAAGGTACTGTACGCCATTGATCCCCAAAAAGATGTGGATGGCTTTCATCCGGTCAATGTCGGTAAAATGGTCCTCGGCGAGCCCTGTTTTCTTCCCTGTACTCCGCATGGTGTCCTTGAACTTCTACAGCGGGCCGGAGTAGAGACCAGCGGTGCCGAGGTGGTGGTGGTCGGCCGTTCCAACATCGTCGGCAAGCCGGTGGCCAATTTAATGCTGCAGAAACGGGCCGGCGGCAATGCCACGGTTACCCTGTGTCATACCCGAACCAGGGACATGGATTCTCATACCAGGCGGGCCGATATCCTCATTGTTGCCGCCGGCGTTGCCAATATGATCAAGGCGGACCAGGTAAAAGAAGGAGTGGTAGTCATTGATGTCGGGGTTAACCGTATCGGTAAAAGTGAGTCCGGTAAGGCTATCCTGGCCGGTGATGTTGACTTTGAATCTGTTAAGGAAAAGGCCGCCGCCATTACTCCGGTTCCGGGTGGGGTAGGGCCGATGACCATAACCATGCTGATGAAAAATACGGTCCAGGCCGCCAGGCAGTTTGCCGGTCTGGAATAAACCGACGATATATACCAGGGGCATTGTCCGGATGTTGTGGATTGTTCCCCGTTGCCTAAGCCTTCTCTTTCAGGAGCCGCATTATGACGGATATAAAAGGATGTGAATCGTGTAATTCGATAACTGGAAGTTCCACACGGGATCTCTTAAACCAGGATCTGGCCAAACAGGTACGCACTGCCTATGATCGTCTTGACGATCGAGGAATGTCATCCTGTCTCTTCGGGTCCGGCGGCACCTGCTGCCGGATCTGCAATATGGGACCGTGCCAGATTATTGATGGTGTTGATGCCATGGTTGGAGTATGCGGGGCAACCGCCGATACCGTTGCCGCCCGCAATTTTGCGAGGATAGTTGCCGCCGGTACCTCAGCCCATACCGATCATGCCCGGGAAATGGTTCGCGGGTTTATCGCCACCGCCAGGGGAGAGACACCCCATGAAATAAAGGATGTTGCCAAATTACATAAGATGGCCGCCGTCTTCGGGATAGAGACCGAGGGGCGGGATAAAAATGAGATAGCCCTGGAGCTCGGTGAGCGGGCCCTGGCCGAATTCGGTCAACAGGAAGGAACCCTGACCATGCTGAAGCGGGCCCCGGAAAAGCAGCAGCAGATATGGAAGGAAAAGGGAATTGAACCAAGGGGCATTGACCGGGAAGTTGTGGAGATGATGCATCGGACCCACATGGGCGTTGACCAGGAGTATAAAAATATCATGAAGCAGGCAGCGCGAACATCGCTTGCCGATGGCTGGGGCGCGTCCATGCTGTCCACTGAACTGACTGATATTATGTTCGGAACGCCGGTACCGATGAGGGCCATAGTTGATCTCGGTGTTCTACGGGAAGACATGGTGAATGTTACCGTGCACGGGCATGAGCCGTTGCTGGCGGAATCACTCTGCCTTGCCGCCGATGATGATGAAATAATTGCCCTTGCAAAGAAATCGGGCGCCAGGGGGGTCAACCTTGCCGGTGTCTGCTGCACAGGCAATGAGATCCTTATGCGGCGCGGCATTCCGGTGGCCGGATCTTTTATTCAGCAGGAAATGGTACTGGCCACCGGCGCAGTCGAGGCCATGGTGGTGGACGTGCAATGTATTATGCAGTCGGTTGCCCAGGTCGTGAAGAACAAACATACTGATATTATTACGACTAATTACCGGGCAAAAATGCCCGATGCCGTTCATATCCAGTTTGAGGAAGACGCTGCCTACGAGTCGGCAAAAAAAATTCTCAAGCATGCCATTGCCAATTTTAAAAAACGGGGGGATTACTATATACCCAAAGAGAGTAAGCTTGATGTGGTTGTCGGCTTTTCCCATGAAACCATCAACTATATGTTAGGCGGCCGGTTCCGGCAGTCATATCGTCCTTTAAATGATAACATCATCAACGGTAGAATTCGGGGTATAGGCGCCCTTGTCGGTTGTGAACATTATAAATATTCAGATGATGTTCATTTTAAAATCGCCGTTGAACTGATAAAAAACAATGTTCTTGTCCTGGCCACCGGCTGTGCCGCCCAGGCATTGGGACGACGCGGGCTGCTCAGGCCGGAAGCAGCAACTGAATATGCCGGTGATGGTCTACGGGAGGTCTGCGAAACTGTCGGTATGCCGCCGGTTCTGCATGTGGGTTCCTGCGTCGATAATTCCCGGCTGCTGATTGCCTTGACGGAAATGGTCAATGAGGGCGGGTTGGGAGACGATATTTCCCAGATTCCTGCTGTTGGTTCCGCACCGCTTTGGATGAGCGAGAAAGCAGTCGCCATCGGCCAGTACTTTGTTACCAGCGGTGCCCATGTAATATTTCAGGATCTGCCGGTGACCGGCGCCAAACGATTTTCCCAGTTTATCCTTGCAGGCATGAAAGAGGAATATGGTGCCTGCTGGGGTGTGGAAAATGACCCGATCAAACATGCCCGGGCAATGATTGCCGCCATTGATGAAAAACGTGAGGCCCTGGGAATCAATAAAAAACAGGAAAGGGTGTTGATGGATATGCAGATGCGTCGTGACCTGGAAGGTCAGGCCCTGCCGGGAATGGGCTGTGGCCATGGCGGCCATTAACAGCAATACCGGCACGGGCGATGCACTGCCCCCGAGTTTGCGTAAAGCACATTCCTAAATTGAGCATTTCACTCATCTGCAGTTAAAAAAAGATTAATGATTTTATGATGTTTTCTTTATAAAATGTTGCAGATGAGTGAAACCATGCGGAATTTTTTTTGCAGGCTTATCACGTTGCAGGTGGTTGATTTGTTGTTTTTTGTTCGAGAGAAGGGAAGATCACCGTCCGCGTCCTGTTATGCAGTGACCGGGTAGCCCCTGATCCACTGTCTAAAAATGATCTGGTTCGTGGTGGCGAAGAGGAGATAAGGAGAATCGATGAAATCAGGAAGTAATCTGGAGCGGGTGCTTTCAAGCGGTAAGTTTGCCGTCACCGGTGAACTGGGGCCGCCAAAGAACAGTGATCCTGAAGTGGTCAGGAAAAAAGCAAGAATTCTGCGGGGTAATGTTGATGCCGTTAATATTACCGACTGTCAGACTGCCATAGTCAGGATGTCGAGCATAGGTGCCGGTTTGATTGCCCGGGCCGAAGGTGTGGAACCGGTTATTCAGATGACCTGCCGCGATCGTAACCGCATCGGTATGCAGAGTGATCTGCTTGCAGCTTCTGCCATGGGGTTAAAAAATTTGCTCTGCCTGACCGGGGATCACCAGAAGTTCGGTAATCATCCTGGTTCCAAGGGTGTATTTGATATGGATTCCATTCAAATGCTCGGTATGGTTAGGGAGATGCGCGATGGTAAAATATTTCAGTGCGGTGAGGCAATTACCGGAGAGGCACCAAAGTTTTTTCTTGGAGCCGCTGCCAATCCCTTTGCCAATCCCTTTGAATTCAGGGCCGTTCGCCTGGGGAAAAAAGTCAAGGCCGGTGCTGATTTTATTCAAACCCAGATTATTTACAACGTAGAAAAATTTGCTCGTTTTATGGAGATGTGCCGGGATATGGGACTGGATGAAAAGGTACATATCCTGGCCGGAGTAACACCACCCAGGTCCCTTGGCATGGCCCGGTACATGAAAAAATTTGTTCCGGGTATGGATGTAACCGACGAGGTCATTGACCGGATGAAAGGTGCCGTCGATAAACAGGAAGAAGGCATACAGATCTGCGTGGACATCATCAACCAGGTCAAAGAGATTAAGGGTGTGGCCGGTGTCCATGTAATGGCCATTGAATGGGAAGAGGTCGTTGCCGAGATCTGCGAACGGGCAGGTCTGCTGCCCAGACCGACCTTTGATGAAGCCGTCCGGGAAGCGCCTGCGCTGCCGACCGGTGCAACAGTCAGGGTGCGAGATGAAGGTACAGCTGACGAAACCCCTGCAAAGGTAGCTGCCGAAGATATTCTTTCCCAGGCAAAACAGGAGGCGGCTTCCATTATTGCCGCTGCCCGGGACGAGGCGCAATCTTTAAAGAAACAGGCTGTTAAAAGTTCTGATGATATGACTGCCGGTACAGGAACGGCCGATATTGAGAGTGATGCAGGAGAACATGAGATGAATGAGAAAGAGCGTCTTTCGGCGTTGGAAGCCATGAAGTCAGGGCTTGATGCCTTGAAAAAGGCCTATGGACTCAATGATGACCAGTTTGAGGCCCTGATGAAATTTGCAAGTGCCGAGGCAATATTGCGTAAGGAACCGCCGAGCGTCGATACCGGTGCCGCACCTGTACGGGAACAATCGGCGTCGGCTCCCGTCAGCAAGGTTAGTACCGGCGGCGAAACCTCTTCTGAGACTACTGATAAAACCGGGGAGGACGAGGATTCCGCCGGGGCAATAACTGAAGAAAAGGCCGAAGCGGAAGCTGCAGCAAAGAAAAAAGCTGCAGCAAAGAAAAAAGATGCGACCAGAAAAAAAGCTGAGGAAGAGGAAAAAGCCAAAGCAGAAGAGGCGGCCGCAGTTCGGGCAAAAATAGAGGCCAGGGCTAAGGCAGAGGCCAAGGCAAAGGCGGCAGCTGCTGCCAAGGCAAAGACGGAAGAAGAGGCTCGGCAGGCTGCAGCCGCCGAGGATCGGATAAAGAAGGAGCAAAAAACAGCGGCCGCAGACGCGGAAAAAATAGAGCCTTCCGGCCTTGATGTTGCTGAATTAACGATTGAAAAGACTCCATTTGCCGAACGGGCGACCAAGGTTCCAGCGACCTCCTACAAACAGGACTATTCCGGTGCCATCCGCGAAGTGGTTCTCGGTAACGGTGATACCGCTGTTACCGTTGGCGGTGAAGAGGTGCTGCCCTTTCATCTTTTTGAGGGTAAACAGCCGCACAAACCGCTTATTGCCATGGAAATTCAGGATATAGTTCCAGATAACTGGCCCT
>JALSNT010000635.1 GCA_026986885.1 Desulfobulbaceae bacterium | reverse complement strand
AAGAGATACCTGCAGTCCCTCTAATAATACAAACCTGCCCAGTGTGATGACATTGCAGGGAAAGCTGCCGACAAACAACGGGTTGTCGCAGAGGCCGCCGGAAAGATAGAGCCGTTCCGGGGAACCGGCGAAACGGTAGGCATTGCGGGCTATGCCGCGAACAAATTTTGCTACCGCTTCCGTCTCCGAGAGTCCGGAGATAACGGCATCAAAAATGTTACTCATGCCCAGCACACCGCAGGTGATGGAAAAGCCGTTATCCGGTAGTGCAATTTTTTTGTAATCCAAATCATAATATTTTGCCAACAGTTCAATGGTAAATCCCATGGATGCGCCACATTCGGCATTCCAGCCCATATCCACCACCCTGCCTTCGGCATAGCGGACAAATTTAATGTCCCGACTGCCGCAATCCAGCAGCACAAAATTTTCTCCACCTATGATCCTCTCTCCGCCTCTGGCCAGGGCTGTCAATTCATTGATGCTGCGTTTGCTTCTGCGGGCGGCATTATGGCCGGTGGCCAGATCGGCCATAAATCCGGTTTCAAGATCGCGGGTGGCGATAATTTTTGCCGCGCCATCTTTTGTCGAGTCCAGGATCTTGCAATAAGAGGTACCAAAATCGGCTAACAGCATTGTTGGGATTCTCAACCTTGTTTTTTTTCTTTTGAAAAAGAGGAATGCGAAAGCTCAAAAAAAGCCTCGATTTTAGCGCGTACGCTGGAGCCGGCGCTGACATCGCAGTCAAGATAGAGGGCCTGCGGGTGCCGGTCGGCTAAGAATTTTGCCAGTGCGGTTTTGGCGCAGAAGGACTGGGCAAAGAATACCGTTGGTACTTCGGGATTGACATATGCTTCAAGTTCGAGATCAGCCGGGGTTTTATTTTCCATGCATCGCGTCCAGCCGTAAACATGGGTGGTGTCCGGAAAAAGAGTCAACAGCTTGAAATCCCTGGGCGGCACACCCCAGAAACCGGCTGTCGGTCGGCAGGGAACCGGATTCTCTTCCGGTTTGGGAAGAACAACGTTGCCGGTGATTGCCGTCATCTTTTCCAGGAGAGGCATACGGGTGCGGCACAGCGGGTAACCTGTCCCTTCCATATCCTGATTGCGGGTGCAATGGATAGGAATATCCAGCATGTCTTTGAGAATGGTGGACACATGCAGGGCACAGTCGCACTTGCCGGGGCCGACGTCGATATAAATACGATCAAGGCGCAGATGCATGGCATTGAGAACGACAGTCCGCAGGACGGCGCAGTATACACGGGGCAGTCGGGATGCCGTTAGATCAAGTGAGGCGCGAATCTGCGGTTCATCCAGGTCAATGATCCGGACCCCGCGTCTGTGAAGATCGGCAATTACTACCCGGGGTGGGATGCCGACAATTCCTACTTTCTCCGTCATGATATATCTTGGTGAGACTGTTGTTAACTGTCTTCCCGCAGGAGAAAAACAATCCCCAGGGTACTGATAAGAATATGAATTGACAGAGCGGCCATGAGCGGATTGATATAGTTTGCCTTGGCCAGGGACTGGAGGGCGCCCCAGGTCCCCCAACAGGCAAAAGCCAGTCCGCAGCTGACCGGAATTGCCAGCGATAGATCCCGCCCCCATGCCCGGTAGACAAAGAGCAACAGCGGCAGACCCATCAGCAGCAGGGGAACCCCTAACAGGGTATAGGAAATTCGTCCGTAAAATTCGGTCCATGCTTTGATTTTTTCTTCCGGTGCCTGCTTGCGCCTGGCCTCCTGGTAAAGACCGGTCAGGGAGAGTTCCATGGAATGGTATTTCGGCACAAAAAAATTGGCCGGTTTTTCCTGGAAAGGAAAATTTTGTTTTGCAAAGACTTTTGTCATAAATTTTTTATCGTCAACTCTGGTCTGGATCTGGCCCTGCACAAGTGTCCAGACATCATCATGCCACAGTGCCTGCTTCGCCGCAATGAGGGTCGTCAGTTGATACTGCGGGTTCCAGGCGGCATAGGAAAAAAAACGAAAATCATCCTTTTTTCTGTCCGGCCGGGCAAAGGAGTAAAAGCCGTCCCGTCCCCGGTAATAATAGCGGCCGTTTCGAAAGATTCCCAGGGCAACCCGGCCTTTGACCTCTTTGTTCCAGATATGGTTGGTGATGGCAATGGTCCTGGGCAACACAAACTGGGACATGGCTAAAAAGAGCAGGGTGAAGACAATACCGGCGCCGATAATCGGGTTGGTGATTTTTTTTAAGGGAATACCACAGGCCTTCAGGGCGATCAGTTCATTGCTGTGGCTAAGGATACCCAGGGTGATCACCCCGGCCAGCAGGATACAGACCGGCCCCATCTGTTCCAGGATAAAGGGGACACTGAGGACGAAAAATTTTATGACCAGGGCCATGGATTTACCCTTTTCCATGAAGTCGTCAATTTTTTCAAAGAAATCAATGAGCACATAGATGGCAATAAAACCTGCCATCAGCATGGTAATATTTTTGATAAATTGCTGAAGAATATAGCGGTTGAGAAGATTCACCGGGCAGTCATCCAACTCCTTTGTGAAAGGCCGAATTCAGGGGTTGATCTTTCTATTGTAGTTACAAACTGCATGTAGTACCCTTTGCCGGCAATTTGGTCAAGTATTTGCATCCGCCGGCAAATCGTTTTTCAAAAGTACCTGAATTCAGGTGGTATTGAGGGACGTTGCCGACGGAATAAGGAATCGTCTATGAAGAACCATACAGGACAACTCCCCCTGGTGACAAGCATTTCCGTGGCTGCCGAGCCGCCGAGCCTGCAGGATAATACCGCAGATATTGATCGGCTGCGTATGGCTGTGGCCAAAGAATTAGCGACCGGTCTGCAAAATCGTCCGCTTGTAGTCCCGCTTGCGGTCATGGCCGAGCTTGGCCGACGGTTGCGCGCGGCCGAATTTGTCGGATACGCCATTGTCAATGTCCTGCCGCATGAGTTGCAGCTTGTCGATTTTTCAGCAAAGAAACCTGCCGTAATCCCCTGTATGGCCCTGGATCTCGGCACAACCCATCTTGAGGCAACCCTTGTCGATTGTACAACAGGTACGACCATTGCCCATGCCCATACACCTAATGAGCAGATGCGGTTCGGGGCTGATATCTTAAGCCGTATTCACCATGCCGGCCGTAATGATGGAGACGGGCTTCTTGAACTGCAGCAGGCAGTGACGGCAAGTATCAATCACCTGGTTGTCGAGCTGGCGGAAGAGGGGCGGACGAAACCTGAATTCATCCGGGCGCTTTGTGTGTCCGGTAATACCACCATGGTTCACCTCCTGTTGGGATTAAGCCCTTACCATATCTGCCGGGAGCCGTATACGCCCCTTGTCGGTTGGCCGGATCCGTTTTTTGCCGCTGAGATCGGCATACGGCTAAGCAGGTCGGCACCGGTTTGGGTACTGCCTAATATCGGCAGTTATTTCGGTGGTGATCTGATTTCCGGTATCCTGGCCAGTGGCCTTGATAAGATGGAAAAAACCTCCATGTTGATTGACGTCGGTACCAACGCGGAAGTTGTTCTCGGTAATAAAGACTGGTTAATCGCCTGTGCCGGTGCCGCCGGTCCGGCCCTGGAAGGAGGTGTCGCCCGCATGGGTATGCGGGCCGGGCCGGGAGCCATAGAGCATGTGCGTCTTGATCGTCATAGCTGGCAGCTGGAAATTACGACCATAGATGATCAACCGGCCGTCGGCATCTGCGGTTCAGGTTTGATAGAGCTGGTGGCGCAGCTTTTCCTTGCCGGTATTATTGATATTCGAGGGAAACTATGCAGGGATGTGCATTCCGGTTCTCCGGCAAGGCGTGAATTTATACGTTCCCGCCTTGTTACAGCTGAAGAGGGATTTCGTTTTGTGGTTGTTCCGGGCGACCAGTCAGGTCAGGGGGAACCCGTGGTGCTGGCCCAGGTAGATCTGGATGCCATGATGCGGTCCAAGGCTGCCATGTATGCCATTCTTACCACCTTGACCAGCCAGGTGGGGGTTGAATTTTCCGACCTTGATCATATCTATGTGGCCGGCGCCTTCGGTAAACATATTGATCCGGTTGCCGCCATTACCCTTGGTATGCTGCCCGATCTGCCGCTGTCCACCTACGTGCCGCTGGGCAACAGCTCCCTGCATGGCGCGGAGTTACTGCTTGTTTCCGAAGAGGCCAGATTGCGCAGCCTGGAGATCGGCCGCAAGATTACCTATATTGAACTTAATGTAAATCAGGAGTTTATGCTTCGCTTCTCCGCCTCCCGTTTTATTCCCCACACCGATCCCGGATTATTCCCTTCGGTGTCCATTTATCAGAGGGATAAATCTGCCCAAAAGGGTTGACTTGCAATTTGTAGGGTCGGCTGCTATAGTTTATTATTCGTTGATCAGGGGCATGAAGGGGGTGCGCCGCCCTGGGTTTAACGGAGTGTCTGCCATGAATATATTACGCGCGACAATATACAGCCTGTCTGCGGACAGCCTGAATAAACAGTATAGCCGGCCACTGAGTGTATCCGGCCTCTGCTAACGCAAATAGACCACTGCCGCATTGTTAACAATGAAGCAGTGGTTTTTTTATTGAGATACTATGATGCAGCAGCAACGACTGGAAAAAATAGCTGATTCCATCACCCGGAGCGCCAGCAAAAATTCGGCCCAGGGTCGCTTGAACGGTTTTTATAATGTCTTTAACAGGGATGATGAAGTTCTTATCGTTATCAATGCCGATCCCGATGCCCTGGCCAGTGCCATGGCCGTCAAGAGGCTGCTGGCCTATAGGGTCGGCAGCATAACAATCGGTTATCCCAATGAAATCCGAAGGCTTAGCAATATGACAATGGTTGAACGTCTGAAAATTCCCATTGAAAGACTGCATACCCTGCCGGTACGTGATTATTCAAAACGGGTTCTTCTGGATTCACAGCCACCCCATCATACCAGTTTTGAAAAATTAGAGTTTGATGCCGTTATTGACCATCATCCGGTGACCGAGGGCTGGGATGCCGACTTTATCGACATCCGTTCCGATTACGGTGCCGTTTCTTCCATGATGGTCGAGTATCTGCGGGCGGCCGGAATCAAACCATCCGTGGCCCTGGCGACCGCGCTTTTTTACGGCATCAAGGTCGATACCCAGAATTTTGAAAAGAAAAATCTCCAATTAGCCGACGGCATTTCGTTTAGATATCTCTTTGATATCGCGAATAAAAATCTTGTCCGTAAGTTTGAGCTGACCGAGCTGCGACGCTCTGAACTCAGGTATTTCAAGATTGCCTTAAATGAGGTTAAGGCGAGCAAAGGTCGCGCCTATGTCCATTTAGGCCGGGTCGGTACCCCTGATATCCTGGTTATTATAGCTGATTTTTTAAATCACGTTGATAAATTCGACTGGGCCATAGTCTCCGGTGTTTACGGGGAAAAGCTGGTTGTTATCTTCCGCTGTGACGGCTATCGTAAAAATGCCGGTAAACTGGCCCAGAAAACTTTTGGTGAGTTTGGACCTGCAGGTGGACATAGAGAGGCTGCCAGGGCGGAGTCTCCGTTGAAAAATCTTCCCCTGCGTGAAAATCAGGAGGTAACCACTTCCACCCTGATGCGTCTTGCCACCCGCCACATGCGGTGAACGGTTATACCTGTCTGAATTCAGGTCAAAGTATGACAGGGAAGACGGTGCCGCATCTAATTTTTTAGCGGAAAATGACGATTCTCTGTCATTTTCTTCTTGCAGTGCGAGCCGGTTATGCATAAGTACTTAATGAAGTAGCCTCTTCTTTGGCGAAGTGGTGACGGGCTGGACGACCTGCCGTTGTATTCGGGGTTCATGGGCTGCTTTTCGACAATGAATCAAGACGATAATCCGTAAACGTTCACCAGCACCCCATCTTCTCCCGATCAGGCCTCCTCACATAGCGGGCTATCGGAGTCTCGCTGCGCTCGCTTACCTGACTCGTCGGCCTGCTTGAACGAATAGGTAAGCGTAGACTCCGTGGGGCACTGGTAAACGTTTACATTATGCAGATAATTCGGTCGAAACAGCATCTCGGTGAACGGTTACGATAATCCTAAGCAGACTGGTATCGTATGCATAAACCTGCGACACTGGCAATGATCCTGGCCGGCGGCCGGGTGGATGAATTGGGTGTTCTGACCCACTATCGACCCAAATCGGCCGTTCCCTTTGGTGGTTTTGCCCGGGTCATTGATTTTCCCCTTTCCAACCTCCTGCATTCCCGCATTGAAAGGATTGCCATCCTCAGTCAATATCGATCTTATTCCCTGATTAACCATATCGGAACCGGCAGTGCCTGGGATATGATCGGCCGGCATCGGGGCATATCCATATTGCCGCCGTTCAAGGATTATGAAAATCCTCACTGGTACCGGGGATCGGCCGACGCGGTCTATCAGAATCTGGACTTTATCCGATATTATGATCCGCCTGAAATTTTAGTTCTTTCCGGAGACCATGTCTATCAGATGGACTACCGGCGGATGATTCGTTACCACCGAAGCCGGGGAGCGGATCTGACGGCCGCCTTTATCCACGTGTCCCTGCCGGAGGCCTCCCGGTTCGGTATTGCCGAAATTGAGAATGGCGGCGGCGAAGGGGGGCGCCTGCTTTCCTATGAAGAGAAACCCGCCTCGCCCAGGGGACAGTGGGCCTCACTCACCGTGCTCTGTT